>CALZLE010000312.1 GCA_945788205.1 uncultured Desulfuromonadales bacterium | reverse complement strand
TGGATGTTGATTTCTGCACGGAGTTGACAGTTTGTCGTGACAGCAAAAAGATTCTGCAGTCGCTGTGCAAACAGGGGCTATTCGTCGAAAAACAGTTTGGGACAGACAGCTACCGCTATCATCCGTTGTTTAAACAGTTTTTGTGCCAGCAGCTGGAAGAAAAAATCGGCGCAGAGGGCGTTTCCCAGCAGCACCGTAAGGTGGCACTCCTCTACGAGAACAGGTCTGAGATCGGTAATGCACTGCGACAGTATCTTGCCGGCAGAGAAGAGAGCAGCCTTTGCCGATTGCTGGAGCGGGAAGGGGAGCAACTGTTTCAATGTGGAGAGTTTCGGCTTCTGGAGGACTGTCTTAACCGGCTGTCGCCTGAGCATCTGCAAGACTATCCGCGGGTCGAATTTCTGCGAGGGAAAATACGGGGCTTCTCCGGTGTCCCAGCCGAGGCAGCAACGGCTTATCGCCGGGCTTTACGCATATTTGAAAGGCTGGATGACAGACCCGGAATACAATTGTGCCTGCTGGAGATCGCCATCAGTTACTACCATGTCGGTGAAATGGAGCACGCCGCCACATTCCTCGACCGGCTTCTGGCACTGCCAGATATTCCTGAGGATTTGCAGATTGAGGCCGCCGGTTATCTGATTTTTATTGCGGCGAATCTGAAAGATCTGCCTCAGTGGCAGGACCTGTACCCTAAAGCCGTTGTAAAGCTGGATGAGATTGATAGCAGACCGCTAAACTTTCGACAAAAAGCCTGGCTCGACGTTTATCGTGGTTATGTCTTGAATTCTCTTGGTGAGCGGGACCGGGCTCTGGAAGTCGGCCGCGCAGTGGCCTGGCGAGTACAGGAACTTGCTGGAGAACGCGAGGTTCACGGTTGCTACGCACTGATTGCCCACCTCTGTTTCTATACCCAGCGTTTTGCAGAGGGACTGGAGTGGGCCGAAAAAGGGATATCCCTATTGGCTGAGAGTTCTAGTGGTTGTGGACGTCAACCAGCCCGTTCGTCGCCGGCTGGTAGTAGGGAGCGAGGCACCCAGGATCTGGCTCTCCCCTTATTGCTGCATCATGCGGCGAATAATGCTTTCGCACTGGGGAAAACCGCCGAATCGATTGACTATGCCCGACAAAGCGTGGCCAGTTTTCGGGCCATGGGGGTCAGGTGGGGGCAAGCTTGGGCGCTGAATGTTTTGGCGATCGCCTATGCCCAGCAGGGCGACCTGACGCTTGCTGAACAGAGTTTGCTGGCAGGGCTTGAGTGTTCACGAGGGCTTAATCGGCCACGCATGGAAGGCACCCTGAAGGGTAACCTTTCGGTATTCTTGATTGCTCAGGGTCGTCAAGAAGAGACTCTGCCGCTGTTAGAGGCGGCAGAAAGAACCCTTACGCCCAAGCACCTCGCTCGCTGGGTCGATCTCTGGTACGCCAATTACGATTGGCAGCAGAATCGGGAAAAGGGGCGGCGCAGGCTCCGCCGGGCACTGACTCTATTCGACACGAACCAGGATTACGGCCTCCTTGCCGAACGACATTGGATTGTTCCGCTGCTGGTCGACAGTTATGCTCGTGGTCAATTCCGAAACTATATTTTGACGGTATTACGGCGGATCGGTGCCGATGCGCACCAACAGATAAAGGAACTGTTGACGGATCAAGCCTCGCCAGCGCTCAAGAGAGTGCTTGCCAGCCTGTTGCGGGAAATACCGCGACCGGCTCCTCCAAATCTGCAAGTTTCTCTGCTTGGCTCGTTCCGGCTTAGCATTGGCGAGCGGGAGGTTACTGCTGATGGTTGGCGCAACCATAAGGCCAGAACCCTGTTGCAGTATCTGGCCCACGAATTGCCGAATGGCTACATTTCACGTGACGTCCTGACTGAAATCCTTTGGCCGGAAGCCGATCCTCAAAAAGTTAGAAATCGGTTCCATGTCGCCATGACAGCTCTGAGAAAGATTCTCGAACCGGATCTTCCCGAAGGCGTTCCATCCTCTTACCTTTCGCGCTCTGGAGAGGCTTACCGGTTGCAGTTAGGGGAAGGTGGCTCTGTCGACCTGCATGAATTTAAACAACTTTTGACCCGAGCAAAAAAAGAGGTCAATCCTGCAAAATCTTGCAAACTGCTCGATGAAGCCCTGAGCTATTACTCTGGGGATCTGTTGGCTGAAGATCCCTATTGCGATTGGGTTGCCGAGTCGAGGGAGCAGCTGCGATGTGAATATTTGAACTGTCTGGAAAAACTGATGCAGCACGATGAAAAGCAAGCTGAAGTTTCCCGCTGTATCGACTATGCGGAAAACTATCTTTCCGTTGAACCGACTGCCGAAGCGATCTATCGTCGCCTGATGTCTTATCACGCCCGAAGTGGCAACCTCCTGATGGTCGCGACCTGCCTCAACCGCTGTCGTGAACGCCTGCAGAACGAACTTGATTGTCAGCCTGATGAAAAAACCGAACAGCTCGCTCGCCAATTGCTTTCCGAAACCACCGAGTCAAATTCATAGCGTTTCAAAGCGAATACTAACCTGTTGAAATATAATGACATAGTTACTTTAAGTCATATTTAAGTGCTCTCCGTTAGACTCTCATGGAAGTGAGTCGACAGGATCGCTGCTTGTCGATCTGTTCGTGCAATTTCAACTATTGACACCGGCTGAGGAGAAGGAGGAGAGAGATGCTAAAGATTTTTGTTGGTATTGAGGAGGGGGACTCCCAGTGTTTCGATATTGCTCGTCACATTGTTTGCTTTACGCTTTTTGTCGCCCTGAGCATGCTGCTCACAGGATGCTCAAAAGAAGTCGAATACCTGAACCCCGGTACAGAGATCTCCTATTCTGATAACAGCACCATGACCATCAATGGCAAAGGCCGTACATGGGATCTGGCGATATTGCCGGATGGAAAAATTCAACCGTGGAGTCCTCATGCCAATCATTATATCGGCCGAGAAGAACTGGAAGAGATTGTTTCCGATCAGGTTAAGACCCTGATAATCGGGGCCGGTTACGATGGCGTGGCCCATTTAACTCCCGACGGGGTGAAGTATGTTGATGAACTCAAAAAGCGCGGAATAAAGGTCTATATGCAGGATACCCCTGGCGCAGTCAAGTTATTCAACTCATTGCCAAAGGAGGGGGTACTTGCCTGTTTCCATCTGACCTGTTGAGACCAGGTGCTGTCGCAAAAACAAACGGCCGAGCGAATCGATCGCTCGGCCGTTATTCGGTTTTGTGTCATTAGAACTAGAAATGATGAACCAGCCGCATCAGGTAGCGTTCACCCTCGGGGCGGTATTCCGCATCTTGCTCAAAATAAGCATTGAAGAACAGATGCGTGTCGGGGGAGAAACTCAGCAGGGCGCCAGGACCGATGGCAAAGACCTTCTCTTTTGCGGAGATTTTGTTGCCATCCTCCTCTGAGGAAGAGATCTGCTTGAAAAAATAGCCGTTGATACCAAGCCGCAGCATTTTCGGAATCACTTCGTAGTTGGCCGAAAAGTTACCATGAAACGCCTGACCTGCCTGACTGTCTTTGGTTGCCGTTGGGCTGTTCGGGTCATTGTTTTTGGCATTCCACAAATAATGCAGGCGCGTCGAAACGGTCATTTTGGGACCGAGGAACAGGGTTCCAGACCAGTAGGGGTTAAAGGAGAAAAAATTGCTGCCCGGATTCAGGGCTTTTTTATCCGAGTATTTTCCGGTCGGCAGGATGAGCTGCAGTTCGATCCGTTGCATGAACAGGGGACCTTTGTCTCCCATAACCGGATCCCACTGCAGGAAGGGACCGACCAGCACATCGCCAAGACCGGAACCATTGTCCGGAACCTGCGGAACGTTACTGTCAAGTTTGACCAGTGGCACGATAACGTCAAGCCCCCACTTGCCGCCAAACAGCAACTCCTGATCCGACTGATAGATGAACTGATTCAGGCTGACCAGTGCTTCAATTTCCGGATCGGCAAAGGGGAGATCTTCCAGCTTGTCGGCCGTGTAGTATTGCAGGTATTCGGAAAAGTAAAGTCCTGGTCCTGCTGGCGGCCCGCCATCAAGAAAGCTGGTAAAGCCGAGGTTAACCGAGGGCTGATCGTAAGCCAGCACCGGGGTGGCGAACAGAGAGAACAGCAACAGAGCGAGTGCTGCTAGCAGAGCTTGAACCGATTTCATGATGTGCCTCCTATTGGGGATCTCGATGACAACGACATAAATAAAATTCAGTTGGTAGATTGTTGCAATTCTTCATGGAAGTCAAGAATCAAGCAAGCTGCCGACTTTTTGCTTCGTGGTCGACGGAGCAGTCGAGAATCAATTGGTCTGTAAAAATACCGGAATGGCGACAGACGCATCAAGCTCTGGCCGATCGCTGGGGTTGTCTTTTTCGAAGATTAGCCAGCCCCAGCCTTCAGCAAAGGGGGGCTGCACGTGCAGGGAACCGCGGAACGGGACCCAATCATCAGTCATCCAGGGCCCCTGGGCAGTCGCAAAGCTGCGAGCCAGAACCTGTCCGGTCGCATCTGTTAGCAGTAATGGAAAATCCCCTTCGAAATACCAGGCGCCTCTGGCTTTGCCCGTCACTTTGATGCGGGAACCGACCTGTTCCGCCGGTGTTGGATGGTCAACGGTAATCAGTTGGTTACGACAATGGCCCTGCGGATTGATATCCACCAAGCGCTCAGCCCGGAATGCGCTGTGGTAGTCGTTGCCAAAACCATCGCTGGGGCGTGGGGCCGATTTGCCAGCCAAAGTCATGAACAGGGGCGCATAGGGCGGGGCCTCTGGTAAGGTTTTCTGATAGCCAGTGATGATTTTCGCGAGGGCGGGGGAGTCTCCGCGTAGCCACTGCTGTGTGTTTGTCTCACAGGATTGAAATGATCGAACCTCATGGCCGATAACAACCCAGCCTTGCTCGGGTTGGACAACAGCCGTCTTCGGTCCTGAGACGTTGCGGGTGGCCGTGCAGCTAAGCAACGCGGGGACCAGCAGCAGAATGAGGCAACGGGCTACTTTCATGTTGGCCGACCGTTTTTAAAAACGAAATGACGAGAGCGGTTATTTCTTGCCGTGTTTCATCCCCATGCCCTGATGTTTCGGCTCCGCTTCGGTAAATTCAATCGGCAGGGCCAGGGTTTCGTCACCACGTTGTAGAGTTAATTCAATCTTTGCTCCGACCGATAATTGGTTCAGTTCGTAGATCAGGTCGAACGGTTCCTGTAGTTCGATATCATCCATCCGGGTCAGAATATCATCGGTCTGAATTCCTGCTTTCTCTGCGATTGAGTCCGGAAGCACCCCTTTGATCAGCAGCCCGCCTTCACCCTGATCCAGCATGATCCCGAGCTTGACGCCGGGATTTTCCAGGTCTTCGTATTCGGTGAAAGTGACAAAGTGATACGGAGGCATCGGATAGTCCGGTTTGACGACGTTCATCAGCCGATCCTGTTTGTCGGCGGGGATATTTAATTCCTTCGAACCGATAATCAGGTAGCTGGCAGGCAGGCGGCGGAACACTCGCCGCGGGATCCCGTAGCCATAACGCACGTGATTTCCGCCAGCGATGACCACGACCTGATGATCTTTGTCGACCGTGTGCAAGTAGGCGGCAACGTTCTGCGCCATGGTTTCATCCCACAAGGTCTGAACCCGCTGGAAACCATCGAGCATGTTTGCGCCCATTTTGTGGTCACTGAACACCGCCTCAACCATCGCCCGCTGGTAAGGGTCGGTCTGGTCCATCTCCGGAAGTTGCTGCTGTTCTTCAGTGCTCAGTTCGTCAAAAGGTACCCGGCCGACCTTTTTCTGCAGATCTTTGTTGGCGTTGAGCGCCAGGACCGGAACCTTGTTGTCTTTACAGAAGGTCAGCAGTTCGCGGTAGAGAGAGAAGTTCATCCGCCAGTTTTTGAACCAGCCGACTTCTTTGAGAAACGCTTTTTCATCCAATTCGCCGGCAG
>CALZLE010000311.1 GCA_945788205.1 uncultured Desulfuromonadales bacterium | reverse complement strand
CCCGTCAAATTGACACCTATCAGTTCATTGGGCGAAATTTCAAAATCGAGCGAACCATTGTCTCCATTATAAACGACTGGATTTGGTTCTGTAGCCGGATAATTCGGATTCAAGCTGAAGGGGGTCGTTTTCTCACTGAACCCGGCAAACAGGTATTTTCCGTCAACCTGGGCATTCGCTGAATCGATCAGAGCAGCCTTCAGCTGAGTGACTTCATCGGCATATGTCTGGCGATCCTGAGGGCTCAGGGAATCATTAACCGAGGCGATCCCGATTTCACGTATCCTGACAAGCATATTTTCCATGCCATCCAGATAGCCGTCCGTATTATTAATGCGGTCCAGCCCAGACTCAATGGTCTCAATATAACGATCCGAGGTCTGAATCTGAGTCCTGGCACTGAGAACCGGGCTGATCGCGGTCGGATCATCAGAGGGTCGATTGATCCGTTTTCCGGTTGCGGCCTGGAGTTGCAGACTGGCCAACTTGTCGCTGGTGCGATCAAGAAAAGACTGCAGGCTTCTATATGTGGTGGTCTGGGTTGCTCTCATAAATCACCTACCTTTTCAAGGTCAGCAGCGTGTCCATCATTTCGTCAACAGTCGAAAGAAACTTGGCTGACGCCTCAAAACCTTTTTGATACTGCAACAGGTTGATCATCTCATCTTCCAGGGAAACTCCGTCGATACCGTCACGCAGATTTTGCAACTGAATCAAAGAGTCTTCGTACCCCTGCACGGCCTGGCGGTTGCGGGCGGCCTCAACACCGACGGTCGCTGCAATCTTGCCGTAATAGGAAACAAAGGTGTCGTTGCCGAGGAGCTGCTGCTGTTCCAGTTGCAACATCGTCAAAGCATTGGTGTTGTCACCCGGAGCCGCTGTCGTTCCGGCGGCAATTTCGTTGGTCGTGCCAATATTTATTGTCAGAGATGACGCGGTTCCGGCGACAGCACCCGGAGCAACAAAAAAGTCCTGCCCAGGGTTGCCATTCAAATCGGTGCCGAGATTGTGTTGGGTGTTGATTTCGGTGGCAAAGGTGTAGGCCAGTTGATCAAGACGGTTAACCACATCGGGGATCGTGACGTCACGCACCTCGTATAGACCACGGAATTCGCCGCCCATGGCGGTTCGGTCAAGTGGAATGTTGGCGGTCCCGTAATCGAGTTCAAGATTGACATCGGTTCCGGAAAAGACTCCGACGATATGGGTCGGCTTATCCCCTTCAACCAGTGGCATACCATTCGCCAACTGAACAGAAACAGTCCCGGTCGACGTTTCAAAGCCGCGGGCACCGATCGACTCGGAAAGACCTTTCAACAGCATGTCGCGCCGGTCTCGATCAGAGTTCGCTTCTTGCCCGGACATTTCGATCGCCGAAATCCGATTATTCAACTGGGCGATCTCATCGATCACTAAGTTGACACCATCAATTTTTGAGGTAATGGTGTTGTTGATATTTTTAACAACTTGCTGGGTTTCATTGTAGACGTTAACAAAGGCATTGCCGAGCAGTTCACCACGTTGTAACACCTGCTGCCGCTCAACTTCACCGCCCGGATTGGTGCTCAACTGCCGCCAGGAATCGAAAAACTGGTCGAATTCATCTGACAAGCTGCCATCACCAATCCCTATAGAACGCTCCAACTCAGCCAGGGTGTTGACCATGCTATTCTCAAGCCCAAATTCAGCAGACTTGTCCTTGATCTGGCCATCGAGAAAAACATCGTGTGAACGTTGTACAGATCCAACGGTCACTCCGGTTCCGAGGAAGAAATCGCCAAAATTCAATGAGGGGTAGGGGGTCAGATAGGGAGCTTGCCGGGAATAGCCTTCGGTATTGACGTTGGCAATATTCAGACCGGTGATCTCGATCGCCTTCTGATTGGTCTGCAGAGAGGTGCGTCCCGAGTTTAATGCTGCATTAAGACCGCCGCCCATCGCTTAAACCTTCCCTGACAACAGTCGCCCGCCCTGACTCAAAGCCTGGGATTGACCACCACCGCCATAAACTTGTGGCATCGCTGCCTTACCGAAAAAGCCCATCATATCGCGGACCCAGTTTAGTCCGGTCCAGAGCAGAAAAGCGTTGCGACGATTTTCCTCGTCGATCTTACGCAGCAACTCTTCCATCCCGGCGACATCTTCGGGCTGTGGATTCAAGCTTGCCAACAAAGTCTGCTTGGCCTCGACGACCTTCTGCAATCCGGGCATATCGAGGGCCTTGGCTTTTTCCCGTTCCTCGAGCAACAGCTCGAGGAGAGTTTCCAAGTTGGCTTTCAGGTCAGGCCCGTTCATTTTCAGCTATCCTTCAAAATGAAAGGCAGGATGCTGGAAGCAACTTTTCCCAGATCGGGTTTGTAGGTCCCACTTTCAATCTGCGCTTTCAAGGCTTGCAGCTTTTCCGCCCGAGCAGTTTCCTGGGTTGCGCCAGTTGCCTGAGCTTTGTTGGCCTGCTGCAACGCGCTGGAAAAATCAACGCGGTCGGTTTTCCCGGTTTCGCCTGATTTTTTGGCGACACCTGTTTTCCCTGTGCGATTGATATTCCCGAGTGGGCCGAATCCCTTACCATTAATGTTGTCGACCATAACCAACTCCTTACCTGTGTCCCTGATTTATTAAATATCGCAACATAATCACTAATATCTTTTGTCTCTATGAAACTTTATCGACTTGGGAGGGATTTTTCTTTAGCTTTATTTGCTGGAAATGATGGGAGAATGAGAACAGCCGACCACGAAAGAGATGGTCGGCTGTTTATTTGATGGTTACTCGGCGTCCTCGTCGAGCAGTTGTTGCAACATGAGATCGGCCAGACCGATGCCACCCTGCTGGGCCATCACTTTTGCTGCTTCAGCATCCTGCAATTGGGTGTAGATGGCATCAGCGTTACCACGCTCGATCAGTCCATCTTCGGGGATGGTGTTACGCATTTCCTTGAACATCTGCTGAATAAAGACCGCCTCAAACTGTTGGGCCACTGCTTTTAGTTTTTGCGGATCGCGGCCAGCAACCTTCTTCGGCGCTTCGGTCATCGCTTGGTTGAGCAGTTGTTTCGGATCTATTTTACTGTCCATACAGACTCCGCTTAGAGAATCACCAGATCCGCATAAAGAGCACCAGCAGCCTTGATGGCCTGAAAGATGGCGATCAAGTCACGCGGTGTCGCACCGATCGCATTTAGAGCAGAGGCAACTTCGCCGATGCTGATCCCCTGATTGAGCACCACCAGGTTCCCCTTGTCCTCGGACACATCTACCAGCGTGTCAGGGCTCGCCACCGTTTCGCCTTCACTCAACGGGTTCGGCTGCGACACATCGACCCTTTCGCTAATTACCAGACTCAGGTTGCCATGCGAAACCGCCACGGTAGAGATACGAACTTTGTCGCCCATAACGATGGTACCGGTCTTCTCGTTAACAACGATCCGCGCCAAGGTGTCAGGCGTCACATTGAGAAGTTCCAGCTCAGAAACAAAATCGACCAAACGATTCTGATATTTTTCAGGAACGGTCACCTGCATCTGACCGGCATCGAGCGAACGAGCAATATTGCCGCCAAAACGTTTGTTAACTGCTTCACTCATGCGTGAGACAGTCGTAAAGTCGGAATTTTTGAGCCGATAATTCAGTGCGGCCCGCTGCCCAAAGGTGAAGGAAACTTCCCGCTCTACCAGCGCTCCGTCGGGAATTCGCCCGGCGGTCGGATGGTTTTTCTGAACTTTGGCTGCTTTACCACCAAAGGCCAGCGAACCGACGACGAGAGGTCCCTGAGCTACTGCATAAATTTTGCCATCTGCCGCTTTCAACGGCGTCATCAACAAGGTTCCACCAGCCAGATTACTGGCATCACCGACGGAAGAGACCGCGACATCGATCGAAGTTCCAGCGCGTGAAAAAGCCGGCAGATCAGCGGTCACAACAACGGCCGCCACATTGGCAACTTTGACCTTATTCGGATCAACAGTCACACCGAGCCGCTCCATCATATTGACCAACGACTGGGTCGTGAATTGCGTACTGTTACTATCACCGGTCCCGTTAAGGCCGACGACCAGGCCGTAACCGACCAGCTGGTTGGAACGAACCCCTTCCAGTTGCGCCAACTCTTTAATCCGCGAAGCCTCAGCGGTTGACAACAGCACCACAGCCCAGAGAATCAGCATAAGGATGATAATTTTATTTTGTATTTTCTTGATGATAATCATGATCGCGCTCCTGCTATCAGCCTTAGAACGGCCAGATCTGATCCAAGCCACGAACCAGCCAGCCCTGCTGCTGCTTGTCGCTGATCACCCCTTCGCCGACGTAGGCGATCCGGGCATTGAGAATATTTTTAGAATCGACCAGATTCCGCGGTGAGATATCGGATGGACGGACAATACCGCTGAGTTTCACAATCTGTGTTTCGCTGTTGACGGTCACCGTCTTGTTGCCTTCAATCCGCAGATTCCCATTCGGTAAGACTTCAATCACCTGAGTCGTCAAAGTCGCGACCAGGTTTTCTTTGCGCTCGGTTTTCCCGGTCCCGGAAAATTCGTTGGTGGTGGTTGCATCGACCAACGATGTCGGATCGATGAAGCTGTTTATATTGCCGATGTCATTTTCCAGACCAAACAATTTGTTGATCCCGGCCGACATGCTGCTGGTCCGATCGGTTTCGGTTGTCGCTTCCTTGCTGGCACTGGCATTTTCGACGATCACCACGGTCACAATATCGCCAACCGTGCGACCCTTCAAATCCTGAAACAGGCCACCACGACTTTCTGTCCAGAGCGACCCGGCCGTTTGCGGCGGTAATTGCTCCTGCATGACCGGCTCAACCGGTTCAACCTCGGTCAGATCGATATTTCTTGCTGGCCCGGCACAACCAACCAGCAGCAGACAGGCAATTATCCAAAAAATATTTTTCATCATCTTAAAACTCCACCTTCACCAGGCCCTGTTCGACCACTCGGCACAGCACAACTTTTCGTGACCCGAGATTCATCACCCGGATCGTTTCATCAGCCATCCCGTCCTGTTTGGCCTCGCCCGCCGCGGTCAGTGTCAGCCCACTGCGCTGAGCCTGAATGACAACTCGGTCACCACGCTTCACCAACGGCGGAAACTCAACCTGTTTACGCAGCAACGGTTGACCAAGACGCAAAGAACGCTTGAGACGCTTGCCAAAAATTTCGTCGCCAGCAAACAGAGGGTTTTTCAGCTTGGAAATATCCTGCTGCACATAGCTAACCTTATCTGCAGAAAGGACCTCGCCTCGACGCAGATTATCAGCCGCGATCAGGATTTCGGCCAGAGCTTCCAGCTCAACACGAATTGACCGATTATCAGCAATCCGACCATCGACCCGTGTCAGTAATGTGACCCGGCGGCTACCGACGACACCCGGCTTGGCGGGGATCACCTGATACTCAATCTGCCCTGCGGGAACCTTGAACGGTTTCGGCAAGGCAATAGAGCTAAAACGTAACTCGATATGTGGCAGTCGCCCAGATTGCGCGCTCAAATAATCGTTGAGGACCTGCTCGACCTCCGCAGGAGTGATTTGTTGTTCCGCTGCGACCGGCTGGGCCAAAGCCCATGCCGGGAGCAGCAGGATAATTATGATGAGCAACAGGCGTCTCATTCAGTCAGCCTCTTAGCGGACCAACTGGCTGGTCATCTGCAACATTTCGTCAGCGGTTTTGATCGACTTTGAATTGACTTCATAGGCGCGCTGACCGGCGATCATGTTGACCATCTCTTCCATAATATTAACGTTTGAGCCTTCCAGAAACCCTTGCGACAGAGTGCCGAAGCCTTCTTCCCCCGGTGTTCCGGTAATCGGGGCACCGGTGGTTGGGGTTTCAGCATACAAGTTGCGACCCAAACTTTTCAGCCCGGCCGGATTAGAAAAACGAACCAGTTCAATATTGCCGATCAAGCTCGGTGTGCTTTCTCCGTCGAGTGTAACCTCTACGTTACCGGTAGGACCGATGGTGACCGCTGTCGAGTTTTCCGGCACCACCACCTCTGGAGAGAGTGGAAAGCCATCGGAAGAAACGAGTCGACCGGTACTATCTTTTTTCATCGCTCCGGAGCGGGTAAAAGCGTCTGTACCATCAGGCAGAGTCACCTGAAAGAAACCGGTTCCCTCGACCGCTATATCCAACTCATTTTCGGTCTGCTGAAAATCGCCTGAGGTAAAAACCTTCTGCACCGCAGCGACTCGGGAACCAAGACCAACCTGAATACCGGTCGGCACTTCGTTACCATCACCACCGGTTCCAGCTGCTTTTCTGGTCTGGTAGAGGATGTCCTGGAAATCAGCCCGACTCTTTTTAAAACCGGAACTGTTCACGTTCGCCAGGTTGTTGGCGATAACATCCATGTTTGTCTGTTGCGCTTGCATACCGGTTGATGCTGTCCAAAGTGCCCTGATCATAATTTATCTCCTTCTGCTGCGCCGCGTGGCGGCGTGCTCCTTTGTCTTACTGGACGAGGCCGATTTCTAAAGCCTTGCCGGCCATATCGCTATAAACCTTCAATGCTTTCTGAGTTGCTTCAAAGGTCCGCAGGTTCGAAGTCATTCGAACCGTCGTCCGCATCATATCGACATTTGAAGATTCAAGATTGTTCTGTAACACTTGCGGTTGAGGATGAGGTTCGGGCTCACTTCCGTCAGAAGGAATGAATAAACTTTCTTCAGCCCGCTGTAGAATTGAATTGTCAGCAAACTGGAAAACTCCGATACGACCGAGCAAGCCATCTTCACCCCTGATCTCACCGTCTGGAGAGATAACAACATCTGGCGTCGGCAGGATGATCGGCTCACCACCGGCCCCCATAATCTGTCGATTATTGCCATCGACCAAAAGACCTTCTGCATCGAGCTTGAAACCACCTTTGCGAGAGTAGGCGAAGCCGCCGCCTTCACGCTGAACCTGAAAAAAACCGTCGCCGTTGATCGCAACGTGCAGCGGATTGCCAGAGGCTTCGAGCTCACCCGTGGAAAAATCGATGGTTTCACCGGTCGCCCGCGCGTAGTTGACACCCTTAGTTGCCATCCCCGAATTCGCCTCAGCGAGCCTGGCCTCAAACGTCGGGACACCTTTTTTGTAGGCATAGGTTTTTACGGCGGCCATGTGCTCACTGATGTTATTCATCATTTGCATCCGGCTGATCATTCCTGATACTGCACCATATTTTCCACTACCCATTATTATTCTCCCGATTTTATGCCGTTGATTCTTTGTCGACCGTCCAGCAAAAAAAGTTTAATTGACCTCTTTTAGGCTGGAGAGGTTTTCTTCAGTTTGGCCAGCTGCAGTAACTGCTCAACTTCTGCGGTTGGCATCTGCAACGCATCGGCAATACCTCTGGCATCAAGACCTTGATCTGCCAAGGCACCAACGTAGCGATATTTTTCTGCGGAATTTCGCGGCATGGCAGGTTGCGCGGCTTGCAGTTGATCCCGCTCAGCACTGTCAAGGCTGGTTGAGAAACTGATCGGAACGGTCTGCTGTGGCTCCGGTGTCTCAGCAAGCCGGCGACGCAACTCGTCGATCTCTCGACGCAGCCGCCGCGAAACCTGCAACTGCCAGCAACTCATCAGCAGCGCAAGCAGCGCCAGTCCACCGACGCTCAACAGCAGAACATCACCGGTCATCGGTTATTCTCCACCGCGCAAAGCGTTAATACTGCGCTTCATCTTGACTTTCAGTTTGCCCAGAGCTTGGCTGTGCAGTTGAGAAATCCGCCCCTCGGTCAGCTCCAGAACTTCGGAAATTTCTTTCTGCGACAACTCCTCGTAGTAAAGCAGGGCCATCACCAACCGCTCTTTTTCTGAAAGCTGCTCAAGATAGCCGGCCAGCTCTTTGGTCAGCTCGCCCGCTTCCATCTTCTCCTGCACACTGGCTTGCTTGGTGTCTTCAAGATTGTCGATAAAGGTTTTGCCATTACCGTCACTGTCGTCCAGCTTTTCGTGCAAACTGACATAACCGAGTTGACTGACCTGCAATTTCAACTCGTGGAAGGCCTCCAGATCCAACTCCATCGCTTCGGCGATTTCAGTATCTTCCGGTGACCGGCCGAGCTGCTTCCCGAGAGCGTCGGTGGTTTTTGCCAAACGTGACTGCTTTTCGCGCATGGTTCGCGAAAACCAATCCATGCGGCGAACTTCATCAAAGACTGCGCCCCGAATACGACGCTCGGCGAACGTTTTGAACAAAACTCCCCTGCGGGGATCAAAGCGACCGGCCGCATCGAGCAGCCCCATCAGCGCCGCACTGCGGATATCATCGCGATTGACGAAGGCTGGCACCTGGGTCATCATCCGATCGACCAGAAAATCGACCAGCGACAGGTGTGCCTCGATCATCTTTTCCCGTTCTGCCGGACCCGGCGGTCCGTAGCCTTCAGAATAACCCATCAACTCGCCTCCGACCCGACCCCAAGAAACTGCTTCCAGAAAAACTGCAGGGTTCCTTGCGCCTGACTGTTCATCGGTGTCTCGATCAAGCTTTCACCCAGCTCGACAAAGGCTTTGGCGACCTTATGCTCTGGCATCAGATCGACCATAACCGTCTGCTCGCGAACCGATTCATGCATTTTTCGATCGAAGGGAATACAGCCGAGATAATCGAGGGAGATATCGAGATAACGACCGGAAACCATCGTCAGCTTTTCAAAAACATCGAGCCCTTCATCCGCCTCGCGCACCGAGTTAACCGCCAGTAAAAAACGCTTTTGATGATACTGTGTCGAGAGTAGCTTCATCAGCGCGTAAGCATCGGTAATCGCCGTCGGTTCCGGAGTGGTCACCACCAGAATGTCCTGCGCGGCGACGTTGAAATAAGTGACATTGTCGGAAATACCGGCTTCGGTATCGATCAGCACCACATCGAATTGCTCTTCCAACGCATCGAGGGATTCGATCAGGCGCATCTTCAGTTGCCCGTCCAACCGGGTGTATTGCTGGACACCAGAACCGGCCGGCAAAATTCTCAGTCCGTGCGGTCCTTCGACCATCACCTCTTCAAGGGTTCGTTCCCCGTTGAAAAAATGATTGAGATTGTAGGGGGGAGCCAGGCCAAGGACCACATCAACATTAGCCAGACCGAGGTCGGCATCGATAATCAGGACCTTTTTACCCTGCTTGGCCAATGACACCGCCAGGTTTGAAACCACGGCTGTTTTCCCGACGCCGCCTTTTCCGCTGGTGATCGATATGACCCGGGTCTCCGGCATATTCAACTCTGTTGTCCCTTTGTCGAGCTGGTCCTGCATATTGCGCAAGGTACCAGCCTGATCGGCAGGTCCACTCATCATACGGCAATCCTCCGTGATTCCGTCTTTGTTCCCATAACCAGTTCTGCTACGGTTTTCGGCTCGGCCTGTAACAGGTCTTCCGGAACCTGTTGACCGTTGGTCAGATAAGCCAGCGGCAGATTGCTGCGGGTCGGCAAATTGATCAAACTACCGCAGCGGTCAGTTTCATCAAGCTTGGTAAAGATCAAACGGGAAATCGGTAATTTGCTGAATGCTTCGAGACTTTTCTGCTGGAGACGCTCGTCAGTCGGCGCTGCCAGTACCAAACAATTTTCCACCTGCGATCCCTGTCCGAGGAATTCATCCAGCTCGGCAATCCGCTCACCGTCACGTGGGCTACGGCCGGCGGTATCGATGAGGATCAGGTCTTTGTCGCGATGACGGCGGAAAGCATCCTGCAGTTGTTCGGGTGAGAGCACCACCTCTACCGGCAGGCCCATGATCTCGCCGTACACCTTGAGCTGCTCGACCGCTGCAATCCGATAGGTGTCGATGGTCACCAGTGCGACCCTGGCACCGGCCGTTGTAATCGCTTCTGCGGCCAGTTTGGCGATGGTCGTCGTCTTGCCAACACCAGTCGGACCGATCAGCGAAATCCGCTTCTGTGCATCACCTTTTTTCCATAATGGTCCGGTCGAGTTGACCAGATTGGCAACGGTTTCGGTCAAAAATTCGCGGCAGAGTTGCGGCTCCTGCCGCTGCCGATCATTCATTTGTCCGGCCGAAAAACGGGCGATCGTTGCCGCGGCTTCATTGTCGATGCCCTGCTCAACCAGTATCTCAATCAAATCATCAAGTTGACTTGGGGCTGATTTACTGAGCTGTGAGACGGCTGCTTGTCGGCGTGCAACAACCGGCTCCTCGACGATGGTTTCGGTCGTGAAGGTTTGCGGAGCGGCGGCTGTCGGGGTAGCAAACGACTCTTGCCGGGGCTGAGTCAATTGCTGGACCAGGTCTTTAAGTTGATCAATCTCACTCTGGAGATGGCTGGTATCCTGCGCTTCAAGTTGGGAACGCAGGGTGCGAACCTCATCTTCCAGACGATGATTCTGCGGGTGGTTTGGCGCGGCTGCCGGAGTCGGTTGCGACTGCGGCAGATCGACCAGCTCATCTTCAAGCGTTTCGATCCGATTGCGGTAAGCGGCTGGGATCTGCTGCGGCGCGACTTGCTTAGCAGCAGCTTGTGTCTGCTTGGCTGCATTCGCCTTCATCGCCGGGGACTCGATGGCAGCTGTCACTTCGATGGTCTGCTTACCGAGCACACCCAACCCCTTTTTGCGCAGAGTTTTGGTGGAAAGAATCAGGGCTTCGGCACCGAGGGTGTCTTTGACCTGCTTGAGAGCACTTGCCATATCGTCTGCTTCAAATTTTCTAACCAACATCGACATTCACCGTTCCGACCGACCGAACCTTCAGGTGAGGGGCGATCTCATTGTGGGAGATGATAGCCAGGCTTGGCAGGTATCTTTCGGTCAACCTTTTGACATGAAGTCGGATTGTTGGCGTGCAGAGCAGCACCGGTGTTGCACCAGCCATATTCTGCAGCGTTTGATTCAGGCTGTTGATCAGCGCCTGCGCAAACCCAGGCTCGAGAGCCAGGTAAGACCCTTGCTCTGTGGTGTGCAGCGCTTCCTGAATTCTGGTTTCGACATCGCGTTCAAAAGTCATAACTTCCAATACCTGCCCATCCTGGCTGTAGCTGTTACTGATTGATCGGGCCAAAATTGCCCGAACATGTTCCGTTAACTGATCAGGATCTTGCACAACTGGTGCCCAATCTGCCAAGGTTTCTAAAATAGTTCTAAGATCACGAACTGAGACCCCTTCGCGCAGCAGATTCTGCAGGACACGCATCACCACACCAAGACTGAGCATGTTGGGAACCAGTTCCTCAACCAGCTTCGGATATTCATTGGCCAAGTTGTCGAGCAGATTCTGAGTTTCCTGCCGACCGAGTAATTCGTGACCATGCTGCTTGATCAACTCACTCAGGTGAGTCGCGACAACCGTGGTGATATCGACCACGGTATAGCCAGAGATCTGCGCCCGTTCTTTCTTATCTTCCGGAATCCAGATTGCCGGCAGCTGGAAGGCTGGCTCGATGGTATCGATCCCTTTGATGGTTTCGGTCGCTGTCCCGGGATTCATCGCCAGATAGTGGCCGGGCAGAAGTTCACCACCACCGATCGTCACTCCTTTGAGGACGATGGCATACTCATTCGGCTTGAGCTGCAAGTTGTCTTTGATGTGTACTGGTGGGACGATAAAACCCAAGTCGAGAGCAAATTGACGGCGGATCGACTTGATCCGTGGCAGCAGTTCGCCGTCCTGCGTCGCATCGACTAACGGGATCAGGCCGTAGCCAACTTCCATTTCGAGCAGATCAACGGAGAGCATCTGTTCATAGTTTTCATCAGTCAGCAACGGTTGCTCAGGAGTTTCCGTTGCCAACTCCTCGTCCAAAGAAATTTTCTCTTTGCCTTTCTGCACCCGGTAAGCAATACCGCCAAGCATTAAAGCCATCAGAAAGAAAGGAATATGTGGCAGACCAGGGATAGTCGAAAACCCGAGCAGAATAGCAGAAACCACCCAAATGGCTCGCGGATGAACCGAGAATTGCCTCTTCATCTCGCTGCCGAAATCTTCATTGCCAGCAGTCCGGGTCACCATGATGCCAGCACCCGTGGAAATAATCAGCGCTGGAATCTGTCCGACCAGCCCATCACCGACTGTCAGGATTGTATAGTTGGCCGCCGCTTCCGCCATCGGCATATCTTTTTGCATGACGCCGATGATAAAGCCGGCGCCAATATTAATCAGGGTAATGATGATGCCGGCAATCGCATCCCCTTTGACAAACTTGCTGGCACCATCCATCGCACCAAAAAAATCGGATTCTGCAGCAATATCTTCGCGACGTTTGCGAGCATCGGCCTCATCGATCAGCCCTGCATTGAGGTCGGCATCGATGGCCATCTGCTTACCGGGCATGGCATCGAGGGTAAAACGGGCTGCAACTTCGGCGACGCGTCCGGCACCTTTGGTAATAACCATGAAATTGATTAACACCAGGATGATGAAAATAACGATACCAACCACGTAATTACCACCAACGACAAACTGACCAAACGACTGAATAACGCTACCTGCGGCACCTGGTCCTTCATCCCCGTGCAGCAGAATCAGGCGCGTTGAAGCAACGTTGAGGGAAAGACGGAACAGGGTCGTCACCAAAAGGACGCTGGGGAAAATGGCAAAATCGAGGGCTCGACTGGTGTAAAGGGCAATAATCAGAATCAACAGACCGATGGTAATATTTAGCGACAGAAAGACATCGAGTAACATCGGTGGCACTGGCAGAATCATCAGCATCAGAATCAACACCAAGCCGAATGCGACTAAGACATCGCTGCGCAGTATTTTTTCTCGCCAGTTGCCTTCGAGAATTCCCTCTAAAGTTGCCATACCTACTCCTGAAGCCTGAATTCTGACAGTACTCTGTCAAGCTTTTGGCTTATATCTTCTCTTTTAAGAGCTAAATAATTAACTATAAGTTCCAGTGATTTACCTGTTCTTTAAGCTATAAACGTAGGCCAGAACCTCGGCCACAGCCATGAACATCTCTTCGGGAACTTGCTCGCCTACTTCATGTGTGTACAAGGCTCGTGCCACCGGCTTGTTTTCAACGATTGGAACCTTGTGCTCCTTAGCAATTTCTCGAATGCGAAAAGCCAGATGATCCCCCCCCTTGGCAATAATTGTCGGCGCATCCATAACCTCGCGGTCATATTTGATTGCGATTGACAGGTGGGTCGGATTGGTAATAACCACATCGGCTTGCGGAACTTCAGCCATCATCCGCTTGCGTGCCATCTGTTGCTGCATTGAACGGACCCGCGCCTTGATCTGCGGATCACCCTCGGTCTCTTTGAATTCCTCTTTGACTTCCTGCTTGGTCATTTTCATCTTCTGTTCCATTTCCCAGCGGGTGAAAAGGAAATCAATAAAACCCAAAACGATCAGCAAGCCACAGGTTTTTGCCAGTACGAGAAAAGAAACATTGCCAAGAAAGATGATCGATTGTGACAAGTCCTGCATAATCAAGGTCAATGCCGCATCAAACTCGTTACGCACTGTGTTGTAAGCCACCGCACCAATAAGTGAGATTTTGGCCAGAGACTTAACCAATTCGACCCCGGAACGTTTGGAAACAAATTTTGCCATCCCCTTGATGACATTGAATTTTTGGATATCGAACTTAAAAACTTTTAGAGTAAAAAGGGGCCCTACCTGCAGAAAGCAAGCAAAGAAACCAACAACCAAAACCAGAAAAAATATCGGCCAGAGCAGGTTTGCGGCGACCAAAATCATTTCTTTTAACAATTCAAGACTGCTTAACACTGTCACTTCAAAACTACTGATCCGCCGCAAGAGACTGGTCACCATGTCACTCAATCCTGACCAGAAAGCCCGGGCAAAGAAGACCCACAACAGCAGCGATGTCGTCATCAGCGCTGCGGTCGCAACTTCTTTACTTTGCGCAACCTGTCCTTTGTTGCGAAAATCCCGGCGACGTTTACCCGTCGCCTGTTCTGTACGTTCTTGGTCGGAGCCTTCCGCCATGTTTTTCTCCTGTTGACCATTTTCCGTGTGACTTCAGCCACATCAACCTACAAACGCTGCTTTTTCCAACCACCCCAGCAGTGAATAGCCTGCTATTGCAAACGGTGGTCTGTCGCTAGAACTGACAAAATAACGACACGAAAATTAAAAAAATCACAGCAAATTGAAGATTTGCAAAAAACGGTCCGACAGCAGATTAAATTCTTCGGTCAGCAATTCAGCGACCAGTCCGAAGGTTAGCCCCATGATGACAAAGGAGATGCCGATATTGATGGGAAAGGAGAGCATGAACACGTTCAATTGAGGAAAGACTCTGGACATCACACCTAAAACAAGTTTGGTCAAAATAAGAATGACCAGCACCGGTGCAATCAAGCGAACACTGAGAATAAAGGAATGGTTTGTCACATCCATAAGCATTGGAATTGCCCCCCCGGACAGATTTAAGCTCCCTGGGGGCAACATTTCAAAAGAGGCAAAAATCGCTTCAAGAAAGAGATGATGAACATCGAGTGACAAAAATAGCAGGATGGCAAAAATGCTTTGAAACTGTGATACCAGCGGGATCTGCCGCTGAGTCGTTGGATCGAAGACGTTGGCAGCGGCAAATCCCATTTGGTAACCAACGATTGATCCGGCAAATTCAGCTGCCAGAAAAACCAACTGGCCAAGAAAACCAACGATTAAACCAAGAAATGCTTCCTGCACCAGCAGAATAATCAATTCGAGAGGCTGCAAATGCTGTGCGGGTAAAAAACTTTCAACCACGGGAAAAGCGAGCAATGAAAACAGAAAAGCAAAGCCGATTTTCAGTTGTGGCGGGACTTGCCCTCCACTGAAGACCGGGATAGCTGCCACCATAGCCCCAACTCGCGCCAAACAGATGAGCAGGCCTTGTATTAGCAGTAGAGAAAACTCAGGAAGTTCCATCTTGCCCTCAACAGCCCACTACTGCCCGATAGTCGGCAGGGTGTTGAAAATCATATGCAGGAAAGAAGAAAGCTTCTGCAGCATCCAAGGAGCGAAAACCAGCAATGTCACGAAGACCCCAACGATCTTCGGAATAAAGGTCATGGTCTGTTCATTGATCTGCGTGGCCGCCTGAAAAATGCTGATGACCAGGCCGATACCCAAAGCTGCGAGCAGCATCGGACCGGCAACAAAGAGGGTTGTTTCAATCGCTTGCCGGCCTATATTTACAACAAACTCAGGAGTCATATGCTTGTTTCCTCAGCCAAAACTTTGCACCAGCGAGCCAATCACCAGTGTCCAGCCATCAACCAGCACAAACAGCAGAATTTTGAACGGTAACGAGACAATAATCGGCGGCAGCATCATCATGCCCATTGCCATCAGCACAGAGGCAACGATCATGTCGATAACTAAAAAGGGAACAAACAGTAGAAACCCCATCTGAAAAGCGCGCTTTAACTCAGAAAGCATAAACGCCGGGATCAGGGTCAACAACGTGATATCAGCCTGATTTTCTGGCTGGGGACTCTTGGAAATATCGACCAGCAGTTGCAGATCTTTTTCCCCAACCTGGCTGAACATAAAATCACGCATAGGTTCCAGGGCTTGTTCAAGAGCCTGTTCCTGATTGATCTGTTGATCCAGGTAGGGTTGCAGAGCATTGTCATTGATCCGTTCAAAGACCGGTGCCATGACAAAAAAGGTGAGGAACAGGGCCAGACCGATAACAATCTGGTTTGATGGTGCCTGCTGAGTTCCCATGGCCTGCCGGACAAAGGAGAGAACAATGACAATACGGGTGAAACCGGTGGTCATCAACAGGATCGCTGGGGCAACCGAAAGGATTGTCAGAACAATCAGGATCTGTAGCGCGGTCGAAACTTCACCCGGCTCGGTCGCTTCACCGATACCAACGGTGATAGTTGGTAAGCCTTGGGCATGGGCCGCCACCGGAAACAGGATGAGAATCAGCAGCAGAAGAGATTTCCATTTCATGATGCCTCTTCCTCCAGCTGTTGAAGGGTTTCAGAAAAAACGGTTTTGGATGGTAATTTACTGAGGCATTCGATCCGGTCATTGCTCATGCCGAGCAACATATCTTCGCCACGCACGGAAACCAGACAGAGAAACTTTTTCCCGCCAAGGGGCTTGGTTTCAATGATTTTAATCGAGCCTTCTTTTTGCTTCGGAAGAAAACCGAACCCTTTGCGACTGGCAGCATAGATAAGCAGCAACAGGCCGATAATGACAGCCAGACCACCGAACATCTTCAGCGCTGGTGTCAGCAGACTGACATCCCCGCTCTTCTCAACGGCAAACGCCAGGGCTGGGGTCAACAGCAGGGCTATGTGCAAAAATGCTATTCTCATCCGAGGTTTTCAATCCGCTCTGAAGGACTGACCACATCGGTCAACCGCAAACCGAACTTATCGTTGACCACGACCGCTTCACCACGCGCGATCAGTCGGTCGTTGACATAGAGGTCGAGCGGCTCACCAGCCAGCTTGTCCAGCTCAATCAGGGTGCCTTCCTGCATCTGCAATAACTCGCGAACGAGGATTCTCGAACGACCTACTTCCACCGAAACCTGCAGAGGAATATCGAGCAGCAGATCGATACCGCGCCCTTCCAAATCATCTTGCCCGGCGGCAGCCAACTCTTGTCCATTTTCCTGATTCATATCACTCATTATCTATCCTCCGTTGGTAATCCGCCCCATGATGCGGATCGCCTTCTTACCACCTTGAACACCGGCCATGCCATAAAACTTCGGCCGTCCTTCAACCATCACCCGCAACGGGGTATCGGGATTGCAATCGAGCTCGATCACATCACCGACCTGAAAATTAAGAATGTCGCGCACCCGCAACGACAGAGTTGAAAGCAATGCTTCAATCTCCACATCCATGTGATCCAGCTCTTCACAGACCACATTGCGCCATTTACTGTTTTGCACCGCACTGACCGGAATCGATTTGTTCTGCTGTTGCTTTTGTAGAGGCTCGAGGGCAGAGTGCGGAATGACTAAGGAAATTTCCCCTTCTAGATTGTCGATCGTCACCCGAAAGCGGGCTGAAACAACACCAGCGGACGGTTGAACAAAGTTGAGCAGCCGTAAATTACTGACCACTTTGACCAGTGAGGAGTTGACCTCCTGCAGCTGTCGGAAGCCTTTATTCAACTCAGGACAAGCTGATTCGATGACATCGCGGATAACATTCAGTTCGATGGCACTCATCGACCGCTCCAAAGCGGTGATCTCTTTTTCCGAGGAGCCGCCGAGAACGATTTCCACCAATGAAAAGGAGAGCTGTTCATCGAAAATTGCCAACCCGCCACCACTGAGGGGTTCAATCTGCAAAATACCGATAGCGCCGCGACCGGAAAGCCGCTGCAGCAGGGTCTCGAAATTCATCGACTCCAGAGCATCGAGCTTGACACTGACCGCCCGCTGAAAGCGTGTCGAAAGGGACATGGAGAAGTTGTGCGCAAAACTATCGAGAACCAGATCAAAGTTGGGGAGCTTCCAACCTTCCGGTCCGTCGGCGCGGAAAAGGTTGCACTCCTCGGCTTTCGCAGCTCTTACTGCGCCAGCTGATGCCGCAGCACTCCCTGGCTCCGCCGACTCATGATCAACCTGGATATCGCCATGTCTGACTGCAGAGAGCAGATCGGCAATTTCTTCTTTGCTGAGTATCTTTTCCACGTGTGAAGCCCCTATTGGACCACGAAATCGGTGAAGTATATCCGCTTAACCTTGCCTTTGACCAAAACACTGTTGATCCGGTTTATCAATTCCGCGCGAAGCTGAATTTTCCCTTGCAGGTCCTGCAACTCGCCGAACGTCTTGTTGCCGACCAACAACAACGTCGCGTCTTTGATCTGCGCCATCCGCTCTGTGACCTCCATCGCTCCTTCTGGAGTGTTCAGTTCAAGAGTGATGGCCGCTTTTAGAAACCGACTATCTTCATCATCAATAATATTGACAATAAAAGTATCAATATTGACCATCGGCCCGACCTGCTTGGCCTGCATTTCCAGTGCAGCCTGCTCTTCTTCGGGAGAAATTTTTTCTTCTTCTTCTCCGCCCATGAACAGAAATGCTCCGACGCCAGCACCAATCAGCAGTACAACGACTGCAGCAATGATGATGATCAACTTATTCTTTGATCCACCTTCTTCCGGTTGTTCTGCTGCATCTTTTTTGGCCATGATCTATCCTTCCTTAAGCTCTGTGCGTCAAAATACGCCGTCAGAATCTAAATTTAAAATGGTGACTGTTCCCGAGCATCAATCAGGTACGGTAGATCCTGGTTCGGATCACCCTGGCTTTCGAGAACAAATTCAACCCGTCGGTTCAAAGCCCGCTCACGGTCACTGCTGTTCGGGAACAACGGCTTCTGCGAACCGTAGCCGGTCGCTGCCAAACGGGTTAAAGGGATCAGCTCGTTAGCCGCCAGAAAGCGCAGCACCGAAACGGAGCGATTGACCGACAGGTCCCAGTTCGCCAGCTCATCGCCACGGTCATCAGTATGACCTTCTACCTTCAACTTGAGAGGCAGGGGACGGACCAACTCAGCGACTTTACGTAAGACCGGATAGGCATCCGGGTTGAGTCGCTGCTGGCCGGATGCGAACAGAATTGAATCATCAATCCGCAACACAACTGCGCCACGATCTTTCACCAGTTTGACTTTCTTATTCAGCTTCAATTCCTTCAGCTTACTCTTTAAACGCCGGTAGACCTGTGAGGTATAATCATCATTGACTGGCGCGTAAGAAACGACCTGCGGCCTTGCCTTATCTGAACTCATGGTGCTCGATAAAACCCCTTGTCCAAACGCAGAAGAGAGCGATTGGCTGGCAGCTGTGAACTTGACGCGGTCCATACTGGCCATTGACAGCAGCAGGACAAAAAAGGTCAGCAACAGGGTCACCATATCGGAAAAGGTGACAATCCACATCGGGGCGCCAGGTGAGCATTTACACTTCTTAGCCATCAGCAGTCCCTACTTGAAGTTGCTTTCACGATCGGTTGGAGCAACAAACGCATGTAATCGTTGTTCCATCAAACGCGGGTTTTCCCCTTCGAGGATCGACTTCATCCCCTCGGTCACCAGGGTTTTATTTAACACTTCGCTGGCTGAACGTAATTTCAACTTGTTGGCGAGCGGCGTAGCAACAATGTTGGCGATAACTGCACCGTAAAAGGTGGTCAACAAGGCAACCGCCATCGCCGGACCGATTGAGGATGGATCACTCATGTTCTGCAGCATCTGCACCAGCCCGATCAGGGTCCCGATCATCCCCATCGCCGGAGAAATCGCCGCAAAGGTCATAAAAATACTCGCACCCTTGTCGTGCCGTTCCATGACATATTCGATCTCTTTATCGAGCATATCTTTAAGCGCTTCCGGCTCCTGTCCGTCGACCGCCATCTGCAACCCCTTGAGAAAGAACTCATCTTCAATCTCATTCATGACTGACTGCAACGATAGAATACCTTCCTTACGGGCCTTACCGGCGTAAGTAATCAGCTTGCCGATGGTGTCAACCGGTGAGGAGGCTTTGTGGAAAAACGCATGCCGAGCAACTTTGAAAGCACTGAAAACGTCCCCAAAGGGAAAGTTCACTAAAGCCGTACCGATGGTCCCGCCAATAACGATTGTCATTGATGGAACATCGACGAAGATCATGAGTGATCCGCCCTGTAAAATAGCACTGAGCATCAAGCCGAAAGCTGCAACCAAGCCGACTATTGTCGCTAAATCCATGAGTCATCCTCTATCTATAGCGTAAACCGATTACGTCTAATCCTTAGCTCCACCTAACGGAAAAGCAATTTCTACGCCATTCAATACGCAACGAAAATATATTTTTTTAACCCTTACTTTTCAGTAAGTTAGAAAACAAAAAACAAAGAAAAATTGAGCGCAAAAAAAATGCCGCCCCCGAAACAGGGTCGGCAGACCTTAACGTCATGATATTGACCAATCAAATATTAGCGTTTGAGATTGATAACCTCGGCCAACATTTCATCGGTGGTCGTAATCGTCTTTGAGTTGGCTGAAAAACCACGCTGAGTGGTAATCATTTTTACGAATT
>CALZLE010000310.1 GCA_945788205.1 uncultured Desulfuromonadales bacterium | reverse complement strand
TGACCTGGGCGATCGGGGCGAGCATCGGAAGTGCACTCGGGACCCTCGAAGGACCGACGATTTGTCTTACCGGTGATGGCAGCTATTTGATGAGTGGTCAGGAGTTGACCGTGGCTGTCGTTGAGAACTTGCCTGTCCTCATTATTATCCTCAATGACAGTGCGCTGGGGATGGTCAAGCATGGTCAACGCTTGGGTGGTGCTGAAGAAGTTGGATTTGAACTGCCAGAGGTTGATTTTGCCCAAATTGCCCGCGCCGTTGGAGCCCAGGCGGAGACAATCTGTACTGCTGAGGATTTGGAGAACCTCGATTTGGAACGAATTTGCAACCATGCAGGCCCGACGCTGCTTGATGTGCATATTGATCCTGAAGAAGTGCCACCGATGGGGGCGCGAATGAAAACTTTGGGTCGAAATTAATCGTTAGTCTTTCGATAATATCTTTCGGAAGAAAGCGGGCTGTCCTGATTCAGGCAGCCCATTTTTCTTTCCTGTGAGGGTGTAAAGCAGATTGTGTAAACGGTCCGTCGGTCAGAGCATCGGCATCCGGTCTTCAAAGATGATTGAAAATTGATTTAGTGCCGACCGCCATTTACGGATAGGCATGGTCCACTTCTTCTCGATATTCTGTAGCGCCAGATAGAGCAGCCTGATCATGGCTTCATCGTTGGGGAACGATCCCCGGGTTTTCGTCACCTTTCGCAGCGACATGTTCACCGACTCAATGGCGTTGGTCGTGTAGATTGCCTTGCGAATATCCGGTGGATAGGAAAACAGCGGCGTGATCCGCTCCCAGTTGTTCCGCCAGGACTTTCCGATGGCCGGGTGGCTATCATTCCATTTTTCCTCGAACTGATCCAGTTGAAATTCAGCCTCTTCAACGGTCGGAGCTTGGTAGATGGTTTTCAGATCAGCCGCTACTTCCTTGCGCTGCTTCCAAGAAACATAGTTCAGGCTGTGACGTACCATATGGACGATACAGAGCTGAACCTGAGTATCGGGGAAAACGGTCTCAATCGCCTCTGGAAAGCCCTTCAAGCCATCGACACAGGCGATGAAGATATCCTTGACGCCTCGGTTTTTCAGTTCGGTGACGACCTGAAGCCAAAACTTGGCCCCTTCGTTTTCGGCGGTCCACATGCCGAGGACTTCCTTGAGGCCGTCGAGGTTAACGCCAACTGCAAGATAAACGGCCTTGTTGATGACCCGGTTGTCATGACGCACTTTAATGCGAATAGCATCGAGATAGACAATCGGCCAGACTTCATCCAGGGGGCGGTTTTGCCAGAGGACGACCTCCTCCTGAACCGCCTTGGTCACCTGAGAAACCAATGTCGGTGAGATATCGACGCCGTATATCTCTTCCAGGTGCGCCTGGATGTCGCGGGTCGTCATGCCACGGGCATAAAGAGCGATGATCTTGTCATCGAAACCGGTGAAGCGGCTTTGCCCCTTGGGGAGAATCACCGGATCAAAGCTGGAATCACGGTCACGGGGGACCTCGATGTCGAGATTGCCGAACTCTCCCTTGACGCGCTTTGGGTAGCTACCGTTGCGAGTGTTGTTGGTCTTTTTTCTGGCAGGGTCGTTCTTCTCATAGCCAAGATGTTCCGTCATCTCGGCTTGCATGGCACGCTCCAGCAGTTGTTTGGTCAGTTGTTTCAAGAGCCCAGTTTCCCCGATGAGATCTTCAGGATTCTTGTAATTCTTCATCAGGGCATCGAGCATGTCGTCAGGTATGGTCATCAGTTCCTCCAGTGGTTACGGGTTGTAACCGACTGAGACCATTTACACAAAATATTTTACACCCTCTTTCCTGTTGGATTTTTTTTAAATCTGTTTGGGTTTTGCAAACCTCTTTCTTCCTGAATTTTAGTTCCGAAATTAGGCTAGTATCCTGTCAGGGCATTTCGAAGGGCGCTGGCACTCCCTGCACTGAATAGCCGCCATCCATTTCTATTATTGCCCCGGTCATCCACGATACATCATCGGCAAGTAGGTGTCCGGCAAGTGCGCCGATATCTTTAGGCATGCCGATGCGGCCGATGGGATGAAACTGTAAATAATGTTGAATCATTGCGGAAAATGCTTCAGGTGGAATTCCGATACTTTTATAGGCCTCACTCTCAACAAGACCAGGATTAATCTGGTTTACTTTGATACCATCCTTGGCCCATTCTGCAGCCAGTGATTTGGTCATCTGCGACATAGCTCCTTTTAGAATGCCGTAGAGAGGAACACCCGACATGCTTCTCCTAGTTACTGCAGATCCAATATTCAAAAGGCTTCCTTTGGTTTCCTTCAGATAATCATGGGCAAGCGAGGAGAGATAGAGCAGGTTTGTAAGGTTGGCTGTTATACCGGACTGCATAAGATCATAATCGAGTTTTTCTATGGGGATGGGGGGAAGGGTTGGGTGACTAACCGCATTATTAACTAGGATATCAATTCGATTATGCCGATCATAAACAGCTTCAAGTAGTTCTTTTGCGGATTCTTTATTTTCTAGTTCATAGCAACCAAAACCCGCAGGACCGTGTTGCTCTGTAATTTCTGCAGCCACTTTTTGGGCCCTTTCGGCAGACCGACTGGTGATAATAACCTGGACGCCTAATGACGCAAGCCGCTCCGCAATTCCTCTGCCAATTCCTCCTGCACCGCCAGTGACAATTGCCACCTTTTCATTCACTGTCATCCCTTACTCCTTAATTTGGACTTGTTTGTATAGCTCTATTACCTGTCAGGGACTTCTCTCAGGGGAGGCCCTTGGTAGTCAATATCATCACAATGCATAGGAAGAAACGTCTCGGGAGGTCGATTGAATGTGTCAATGTAGCAAGCTGTGACTCCACTGTTAATTATAATGGCCAAAACCCGATAAACTTCTTCAGGTGTAAACTTTTGGTCTGAAAGAAAAGCTGAAATATAACCATTGATATTCATACTTTCATCGTGCTCATTCAGAAGTATTTTTTCTATTTCATAAGCCAACTGCAAGTGTTCGCCAGGGTGATAGCCTAAAGATGCTGCAGTTCTCTCCATGGCTTCCAATCTTTCATCACCTTTAGCAAGAGGGCGAGCAAAACCCATAATTGTTGGTTTGCCTCCGAATCGGGCACATTCTTTTTTGACAATTTCTTCGGGCGATGAGCCGTTTTTGTATGATATTAATGCGTTCTGTATAAATTTAACTCCTTCAGGAAGAGTTTTCTGACCATATGCCTTGGAATCACCGGCTAAAATTCCAGCTGTGGTAGCGGCAACAACCGAACATCGCATTGACCCACCTAAGGCCCCAATGCAATTGCACCAAATCCTGGGATCGGGCCAACTCAAACAGATATGAATAGCTTCTAACCAGTCGGAGAGGCGTTTTTCAATCAATCGACCAGTGGCGTTTAGAACCAATACTTGAAAATATGATGATCTTCCGACTAAATCTTCCATCATGTTGTAGCCATGACAAAAAACGCCCTTCCCAGGAAACCATCCACCGGAGCTGCTTCTTATAGTTTTTCGATATTTGTCATCTAATTTTTTCGAAGTAAGAGAATTTTTTTCAATCAATGAAGTAATCCTCATCTTTTGGGAATGGCAGGGCAGTAAAGGGTTTATTTGATAACTCCAAACCATGGGCAAGTAGCCCGGGTGCACTGATCAATTGAAACAAGCCTCCGCCAGCTCGCGGCTGGAATTTTAAGTCCGCCATAGTTGCCGCGGCTACACCGGTTGCCAACCAGCCCATATTGAAGCCTTCTATTGCCTCGGAAAATTCCATGCCCCAGGACAGTGCTGAACCCGCTGCAGGTGATTGCTTTAAATGCAGAGAAATTTTTATGGAAAGCTCATCTCGCCCACCAAACCGATTTCCAAAACCTGGAGCAATATGCCAATCACCCTCATTGGGTTGTTGGGAAGATTGCATTAAGGCGGTAGCAACTTCACGCGGCGAATTTTTCAAGTTTTTTCTTATGAAGCGCATAGAGTCTTCAATTTCCCCAGCTCCTAAATGTTTTCCACTAAGAATACTAAGTGAAATTGGAAGAATATGCGATTGATCTGTTTTACCAATGCCTGCGTTCATGGCTGCACGAGTTGCGGGGTGACGAGGGCCGGGATTGATAAAAGCAATCATTAGTTTTTCAAGCAAGTCTGATTGTTCAGCCGTTGGCAATTCCCCCCGAAAAATGAGGTACAAGACATCGGTATAGCTTCGGCGATCCATTAATTGTAGTAGATCATAACCGAAGCAATGAGCATTCTTTGCAATATAGGGGTTCAATTCTGATGGTTGTTCTTGCCAGATTTTAGTCGATTGTTTTTCAACAAACTCTTCATTACGACGCTCTACATTGCGATTTATTGACTTCTGCTTGCTCATATTTAAAACCTATAACTGAATTCAGCCCAAAGACTTCGACCTTCCAACGGGTAGTCATTGAGGATATTGCTAGCGATAGTACTCGGTTCACGAGCATCTTCGTCAAATATATTTCGAACTACCATTTTAAAATCAATGTTATTAAAGATGTTAGTCCGTCGCAAAGTCAGATTAACCAAAATATAGTCATTAACTTTATCACGTGTATCATCTGTCGGCCGATGGCGGTTGGCGACCCAATTTATCTGCGGATGTAACAACCAATCAGGCATAAACCTCCAGTTTGCAGCCAGCAATAACTGTTGTCCTGGTGCATCAGCAACCCTTTTTCCAGTTTTGGTATCTTCAGAATGTTGCCAAGCGTAGCTGCCCATCAAGGTCAGTTGATTCGTGGCATCCCAGCTTGTTTCAAGCTCAAAACCATAACCTTCTTGATCGCGAGCGTTCTGAGCCGATCCTGCAACAAATTCGATTAAGCCATCGGCCTGATATCCGAAAATGCTTAGATTGGTGTGGAGATCAAAAGTGGGGCGGTAATCAAAAGCCAACTCGATGGTGTCGATGGTTTCAGGATCGAGATTAGGGTTGCCCCTTACTACAGGATTGTTTTGTTGAAATTGTTCACCAAAAGACGGCGCTCGAAAAGCACGACCGTATAGCACCTTAGTTGTTAAATTATAGCGAGTCGCCCAAACTAAGGCAATTCGAGGATTAATTGTTGAACCAAAGTCAGAATAATGATCGTAGCGAACCCCGCTCGTCAGGTCCCAATCGGGAGCAAGCTGCCATTCATCTTGCAAAGATAAATACCAAAGGGTCCGATGGGTATCCGGTTGGTAAACAAAGGGCGTGTTGCTAACATTCGTCAAGGTTCCATCTATTGGGGTGACAGTACCATCGATGACACCAGGGCCAAAATTTTTTGCTTCACTGGTATCTTCATCCTGATATTTAATACCGGCTCCTACCCGCAATCGATGATTGGAAAAACCTTTAAAAACTGCCGCTAGGTCAATACCAAATTGTTGATCCACGGCAGCAGGATTGCCAATTAAACCATCAGGAAATGTTACCACTCCGGCCGGCGCAAATGGATTTAAATTCCCGTCTGTTCCAATTGGTATTGAGGTTCCTGGTGGTAGTAAAAGAAAATGGGTATCGAAGCTAGCGTAATAGTAATTTAAGCTAGCCATTAAGCTCCATTCTGGTGAGTGGGTATCATTCTCCCACCTTAGATCTGCTAGAAAAGTGTCTATATCATCGTGGCCAGTTGGATCAAGCGCCTGGGCGCCCCCGGCGCCTACACCGGCATCTTGCTGTCGCCAATACCAATTGCGAAATGACCAATCTTTCCATTTCATTTCAAGATGAATATCTAATACATCATAACGTGTTTCCAAAGGCCCAGGTGCGTGCGAAACTACAGGGTCGAACAAAGTTTGGAAATCTGATTTAACGATTCTATCCCGGTCACCGTCACTCTTTTGCCATTCAAGGGAAAATATAACATCCAAATTGCCATATGTATCGCCATGTTGCAGCCACAAGTCTTTGCTTTTAAAGGAACCGTATCGGACCCCGATTTCCGAACCATTAATTTCATTAGCACTCTTGGTAATAATATTGATGACTCCTGAATAAGCGTCTGCACCGTAGACGGCCGAACCCGGCCCTCGCAATACTTCAACTCGGGAAATAGCAGAAACCGGTAACTGAAAATTCAATGGCCGACCTCCACTACTTAGTAATTGAAATGGAACGCCATTCATAAGCATCAGTACTTGTGGGTTCTCCCCCGTGTGAACCCCACGAATTGAATAGATCGAATTAAGTCGGTTCAGTGCAGATGGCACTACATGCAACCCTGGCACCGTCTCCAAAACCTCATCCAGGTTTCTTGCCCCCATCTCCTCAATCTGCTTCGCAGTGATCACACTTGCCACCGCCGGAGCCTTATAAACCGGCTTCCTGCTCCCCGTCGCGATGCTGACAAACTCCTCATCACCGTACAAGGCCTCTATATCCTCATAGTCGCCGTCAAGCAGCAGGTCAGCTTCGTCGGCTGCGAGCGCCCCACCGAAACTGATCAGCAACAGAAAAAAACAAATCCATAGATATCTCATTGGCATCACCTACCTCCCGCCAAGCTAAGGCTGGTATTTGCCCCCTCAAGCATAGCTGGGTATCTAAACAATAATCTGGTTTGCATCTTTACCCCGTGCTTTACTGAATATTGGCACTCATTTCCGGTTCCAGAGTCGTTTCGTCGGAGTCGAAGGTTTTGTTCGTTGTGGCAAGGCCGATGGGCAGAGGAAAAATTACGGTAAAAAGAGCGCCTTTGCCCTGCTCGCTCTCAACGCTGATTTCTCCGCCCATCATCTCAGTGAAGCGTCTGGTGATGGCCAAACCCAGGCCGGTGCCTTCGAAATTACGCGTGGTGCTGCCGTCAATTTGTCGAAACTCGTCAAAGATGATCTTTTGCTGATCTTTGTTCAGGCCGATTCCGGTATCCTCAACTTCAATTTTCAGCAGATTTTTATCCAGATAGCTCCGCAGCGTAACGGTCCCATTCTGCGTGAATTTGGTGGCATTGCTCAGCAGGTTGAGGATGATCTGCTGCAGTTTGCCACTATCAATGTTGATTTCAGCCTCTGTTCCTTTTGTTTCAATCCGTAGCTGGTTGTTGTTGTGCTTGAGGATCGGTTTGACCGTATCGCAGGCTTCCCGGAGAACCTCTTCAAGCCGGGCTGATTTCAATTGAATATCCATGTGTCCCGATTCGATCTTGGCCATATCGAGAATATTGTTGATCATGGTGAGCAGCCGCTGGGCATTGGTGATGACCCGCTCCAGTTCCTCAGCGTTCTCTTCCATCCCCTCCATATCCAGCTCTTCGCGAACCAGATCGGTATAGCCGATAATCGCCTGCAGGGGGGTGCGCAGTTCGTGGCTGATGTTGGCGAGAAATTCTGATTTATGCCGACTGGCGGTCAGGGCGGCATCGCGTGCTTCGACCAGTTCGCGGGTGCGGATAGCGACTTCGGATTCGAGCATTTCGCCATGCTCTCGCAGCCTTCGATCCCGCTCATTGAGGCTGGCCATCATCTGATTGAAGACTGTGGCCAGGTTCTGAAATTCCGTGGGCCCTTTCAGGTCGGCATAAACCCGGGTTCCCTCTTCCTCATTCTGCGCCATGACATGAATCAGTTTGTAAAGAGGTCGGGTCAGGCGATCGATGGCGACATTGACCAGGATTGTGAGAATCAAGGCGAAGGAGAGGGCAATAATAATATTGTTGCCAAAAATACTCAGCTGCATATCGCGCAAAGTGGCTTTGCCCATAACGACGTGGACATAGCCGAGATGTTCGGAAGGGGTTTCCCCGAGTTGGAACTCGAGTTCTGCTTCGCGCTGGCCGGTCGCCTGTCCGGTGATGACGGGGGCGATAAAGTGCCAGGCATCCGTTGTCTGGCTGACGAGTTGAGCCTGGCTGCCTGGCAGAGTTGCGCTGCTCAGGCTGGCCTGTGATGGCTGGGGTTTAACCGCCAGCGGCCGGGTGTCGAGATTGTAGATTCCAGCCTGGATGATGTCGGGAAAGCTGAGGATGGCTTCCAGCGGTCCTGCGGCGTTTTCCGGGCTTTGGTAGATCAGGGCCAGATAGCTCTGGTTGGCCAGGGTGGTGGCCACTTGCAGCCCCTGCGCAATCATCTGTTCTGCGGCGCGGTTACTGGTGACCCAGGCGGTGGTGACTGAAGCGGTCAGTGCCAGGCCGATAATCCCGAGGGAAACAAGCGCCAGCAGCCGGCTGCGAAAGCCGGAGGTTTTTTGTCGAATGCTGTCTACAATCTGCATATCGAGCACCTCCGTCAGCGCGATGGGAACGTCAGGTTAAAGGTTTGCTGCTGTTGCGGACTGAAATTCAGTCCCAAATGGGCAGCGGTACGAATATTGACGGCCGTGTGCAGGGCTTTCAGCGGCGTGACGAAAGGGTTTTGGTCATTGAATAGTTTCTCCGCCGCCAGTTTGGCAAGCTCCTGGCCGAGGCCAAAATTGTCGGGGTACATGGAAAGCAGCGCGCCGCGCTGAACGTGAGTCGGTTTGCTTGAACAGAGCACCAGCTCCTTGTCCCAGGCTTCCTGAAGCAGCATCGGCAGGACCACGTCTTCACTCGCGGTGATCTGGTCAAGCGGCAACCAGATGGCGTTTTCCGGCCCGCGCGCGCTTGTCAGGATTTTTCGATAATGCTGCATCGCAGAACGTAGGTCCTCGGCGGGCATAGCGATCAGCTTCAGGCCATGTTTCTCTGCGGCGCTCTTTGCCAGGGGCATCAGCCAGCCGTTGATTTTTGGCGTGTAGACGACAAAAATCTGCTTGCTCTGCGGGACCAGGGTTTTTATCCGGGTAAAAAGCTGGTCAGGATCGGCGGACAGGCTGATGCCGGAAATGCCATTGGGAATCAGGGGGAGGGCACCCAATATGACCGGGCG
>CALZLE010000309.1 GCA_945788205.1 uncultured Desulfuromonadales bacterium | reverse complement strand
TTCACCGCTCGAGGTGTGTGACAACACCTTATAGTAGCTGTCTCTATTCTCCATAATCGTCGATGAGAGGCTGTAGCAACGCTTTGCCGCTCCCTCACTCTGTGCGAGAGCCATATCGGCCAGCGCGCGACCAACCCGACCGTTTCCATCATCAAAAGGATGGATCGCCACAAACCAATAATGCGCAATGCCGGCGCGAAGAATCGGATCCACGTCCCCTTGTACCGGATGACTTTCTTCCCACCACGTCAGAAATGCATTCATCTCATCGGGAACCTGTTGTGCAGGAGGCGCTTCGTAGTGAACCTTTTCCCGACCTATGCGACCTGAGACAACTTGCATTGGCTCTGATCGCCAATTGCCAGTGATGATCTTGAAAAGTCCGGAGTATCCTGTCGGAAACAGAGCTGCTTGCCATGCTTTCAGCCGCTCTGCCGTCAAGGGCTTATTGTCGCCGCTGGTCGCATCCATAAGGACGTCAACCAGACCATCGACACTTCTGGGCGCGGCCGGAAGGCCACCGGTGGGTAAACCCAAGCGGGTTGCAACGGAAGATCTGACAGAATCAGGGTTTAGGAACTCCCCCTCAATCTCTGCCGTCTTGACAGCCTCATTTGTCAGGGACTCAAGTTGAGTCTTGAGTTCTAGGTCAAGGCCAAGTGATTTTACCTGCTGAAAGAGTTGTCCCTGGAGGTGCCGGCATCTTCCCAGCTGTGGGGTGAGTTGTTCGTAGTCCATTGTGAAATGCGGCCAGGATGGGTGCTGCCAGACATATTGAGGCATAAACGATCTCCCTTGCGTCATAATATGAGGCAATAGTAGGTCGATTATGATTCAATATGCAATACTTTATTGCTTCACAATGTGAGGCAATAAAGTATTTGGTTATGCCTCACGTGAATAATTGTCTGATAGGTGGCGATTTGCAGTTACGCTCAGTCTGGCCAACTTCGTAACGCTTAAAACGAGGTGGAGCAACTTTTAGGACAAGTTCGGCAAATCTGAGTTTTCGGGCTGAGATGAGCCGCGTTCACTGTCCGACAAGTCAACGCCTGCAGGAATCGGACGGTTCAAAGCTACCATTAATCTACTTAAGTTGACAGTACCCTTGTGAATTCTGCAATCAAAAGTCCTTGTCGGTTGTTTATCAAGTGTAACCCCTTATTAACTCGAACAAGGAGACAGAATAATGAAGATAGCAAAAATACCCGGTAGAGTTCGTATTGGTGCACTCGCAGTGTTGAGTCTGATTCTTGTCGCTCCCGCTCTGGCGGCCGATGACCCTTCAATCAAGGGTAGTTTACGAGAAAATATCCAGTCTTCGATGCATGAGTTCATCAACAACCAAACCATTGGCGATAATATGTATGTGTATGATGCCGTGGCCGGAAAACTGTTGCGACTCAGGCTTGAAAAATTGCACGATGGGATTGTGAAAAAAGGTGACTATTATGTCAGTTGCGCCGATTTCGAAGATCAACTGGGGCGCAAAATTGATATTGATTTCATGGTGCGGGAGAAGGGCAATCGACTGATCACCACCCAGGCGCTGGTCCACTCAGTGGAAGGTAAGAAACGCAAGTATCATCTTGAATGAAAAACATGACCTGAAGGAAACAGAATGTCGGCCGACTCGCTTGCAGATTTATTGCAGAACGGTTTTCGCTACGCGCTGTCACTGACGCACGACCGTGCCCGTGCTGAAGATTTGCTGCATGACGCCTGGCTCGCAGTGCTACGGGCAGGAGGACCGCAGCACAAGGGGTATTTATTCAGTGCCATTCGCACGCGTTTTCTCAATCACCACAAGCGAGAGCGTTTGGTGCCCTGTGTTTCCCTTGATGAGGCGAGAGATGCGGGCCTCGAGGAATCGCAGAACCTTTTCGAACTCGATTTGGATAGTGGCGACCTGGAACGCTCCTTGGCCAGTTTACGTCCGGTAGAGCGGGAAGCCTTATTTTTGTCGGCAGTCGAAGGTTATACAGCCGAGGAGATTGCTATTCGGACCAATCAACCCCGGGGCACCGTGTTGAGCTTAATTTTCCGGGCGAAACAAAAGCTTCGCCGTTATTTTGCACAAGAGGACCTTGAGGTGAAAAAGTGAAGAAACAAGCGATGAATGAACGCTTGAAAGCCTATTACCGAGGGCATCAACTCAGTCCCGGCAAGCTGGATGAGTTGCTGGAACTGGCCAAAGACTCGACGCAGGTCAACCGTGACGGCACAGTGTCTTCAGGTGATCTTAGAAATGTGCTCGGTCAGCATTGGTTCTGGCAACGCAATCTGGCCATTGCTGTTTCTGTCCTGGTGGTTATTTTCTCGGCCATTTACACCCTACAACCCAAAGGTATTTCACCAGCGGAGTTGACAGAGCTGGTCTCAAAGGAGATCGCTCTGAATCACAATAATCGCTTAGCGTTGGAGTTTCAGGTGAATGACTACCATGAATTATCTCTTAAGATGGACAAGTTGGACTTCGCACCGCTCTCACCGCAGGGGCCTCTAACAGCAGGCCTTAAGCTGATCGGCTCCCGCTATTGTTCAGTCCATGGCCAGCTGGCTGCCCAGGTTGCGCTGCAAGATAAGAAGGGAAGGCTTTACACCCTCTATCAGACGGCTTTAAACGATGACCTCAGCCGAATCCCTGAAGGCGAGCATGTGGTAAACGGAGTAATGGTGCAGCAGTGGCAGGAGGCGGGATTGTTCTTCGGCCTGGCGAGGAATCTTCAGTAGCGCGTTAATTGACTGACCCATGGGGGGCAGCACGTTGACTCGAGACGCCTTTCTTCTCAGTGGTTGGGGCTTGAAGGCCAACCACTGAGAAGTTGCTCTAAGGTGTCACGAGTGATGTTCAGCACCGTTGGATTAGGTCCTAGGCCCCTGGTCGTTTGATTGCCCAAAGTCTTCCAGCTCGACTTAGTTTTGAAAAAGATGGAAACGTCTAGGGTACATCTGAAAACTTAGAATATTTGACTTATCGGACGCTGATCGAGAGTGTTATTAGCCCAAACCCGCCAATCAATCGAAAACGTCTCGGAAGTTGATCCACATTGAACTATGGGTCAGAAGGTCCGCAGATCGATCCTGTCTTGAAAATCGCAGGTTCCAGTAAAAACGGCCCACCCGAAATCTCGGATGGACCGTTATCCTATCTCTTTAGGAAGCGATATACATCTTTCCTGTGCCCAATGTGCACAACCAAAACCACCAGCACGTCTCCATCAACGTGATAAAGAATTCGGTAATCCCCGACTCGAACTCGATATAACGGCGGATTTTCACCTACTAATTGTTTGCTATTAGCAGGCTCCGGATTCTCGGCTAAAGCAAGGATCGTTTGATCGAGTTTTTTCAGCAGTGCTCTGTTGCCCTTTGCCAGTTTAGTGAGTGCTTTTGCAGCAGCAGGCGTTAGTTCAATATTGTAAGCCACCGATCAAAGCCCCAGATTCTTCCGAATGTCATCGTAGGAGATGCGTTCTCCTTGCGACTCCTCAAGAGCCTGACGAGCAGCTTTGATATCCAGTTGGTCTTCCAGCATTTCGAGCAACTTCAAATCATCAATGGAGATGATCGCTCCCACTTCTCGTCCACGCTTGGTAAGGACAACTCGTTCCTGCGTATATCGCGCACGATCAACAACCTCGCTTAAGTGATCGCGAGCATCTGACACACCAATTCTAGTCATGTGCACCTTCCCTTCTGTTGTACGAATTGTACAATTTGTACAAGAAGCGGTCAACTGTTTCTGGATCCACCGCTAGGACATGACAAAGAAGAGAATGAAGGGAGATTCTATGAAGAAGGCCCCAATCCAGTAGATGTTAACCTGAGGGTGCGAACGCCAACAGGGCAACGTGCTCTTCGGCACAACCATCTTACGGGAAAGGGGCCTCCTTATGATGTACGTCGGAATTGATGTCAGCAGCAAGAGTTTTGTGATTCACGCAATCGATCGTAAGAAGAAACTGATATTTCAGGGTGAGATTGCGCCTGTTAAAACCGCTCTTTTAAAACTGATAGATGCCCTTGGCCCAGAGGCGAAGAAGGTTGTCTTTGAAGCTGGCAACCAGATGAAGTGGCTGGCCGAGACACTGCAGGGTATCGACAAAGTTGATCTGCATGTGGTTCATCCGAATGAACTGAAATGGATCAGCAAGTCGAGCAGCAAGACCGATAAAGTTGATGCTCGCAAGATGGCGGAGCTGGCGCGGGGTGATCTGTTGCCAAGGAAGGTTCACATTGTCGAAGGTTCAGTTCGGGCGC
>CALZLE010000308.1 GCA_945788205.1 uncultured Desulfuromonadales bacterium | reverse complement strand
TCATTCAGGCCAGACCATTCAAGCTCTTCCTGTTTGAACTCACCTTTCTTCGCCAGCGATTCAATGGACTTCTTCATCTGCTCAGGCGTACCCTTGCCCTGTAGTTTGCTTTCGAGAACGCCCTGCATTTTCGAGTAAAAAACAGGCTGTGATTCTTGATACAAAATCCGTGGGTCGTTGGGGTCGAAGGTGCCACGGTTGAATTGTGATTTAATTTGCTCAGGAAACCACGCAATAATATGTTTCTCGCCTGACTCTGTGAAGGTAACCTCTACGCCATCATAGCCAGTAACCTCACTAAGCGCTTTTCTAAAAGCCCCTGAATCATTATCAAATAACTCAACTTCAATTGATTGAACATTATCACCCTTATATCTTTCAGCGATTTCATCAAGCATCCAATCTTCTGCGCCATCTTCCCAAAATGATTCAAAATGGTCACCCAAGGGATTCATGCTTTCATCTTCAATGTCGCGTTTAACAGCTTCAGAGTGATTAAGCATCTGCCTAACTTGTTCAGCGCTCAAATCTAAATCAGCTCTATTTATGTTAGGTGTTTCGCCTGTAACCTTGATAGGGTTTTTAATTGATAAATACACAGGAAGTACGCCCGGAGAATCTTCTCCGCCAAGTTTTTCTATATCGCTATTGATCCTGTCAGTAGAATATCCGCTTGCTGTTGCTGGTTCTGTGGTAAAATAAAAGCCACTTCCATACTGGTCGTTACCTTTGCCGGTTAATGTCGGGTTGAATTCTTCAACATTGGAAATACTGCCTGTCCCATGATAAACAACTAGCGGATCGCCGTTATCATCAACTACCTTTGAATCACCGAACCATGCTTTAAACGCTGGCGAGTCGGTAACAACTTGATCAGCTTGTCCTTGTAACAATACCGGCGCAATAGCCTCAACACTTCCGCCTTGCTCCTCGACCTGCGCAACAACAGATGAGCGCTCTTCACTGGCGCTATCAAGCAATTGACGAACAGCGTTAACAGCCGCTTCTTGAAGGTCATCACCTAATCGGACATTCTCGGCCGTCAGCTCACGAATACGCGCCTTATCTTCGTTGGAGAGACTGCTTACCCCGGAGCATTTATTTAATGTGCCCATTTCCCCGCCATTGTCATTTTAAGCAATCCAGCATAGATTCAAGCCCCCGAAGCCTGGAATCAATACGGTTAATTGCATCATCAGCAATCTCGGTAATCTCAACAGCTTCGCCCGTTTCCTCAATTATATCTTTAGTGGTTACTTCAATCGACCTAAGTTTTTCTTTTCTCTGGATTTCTTGAGGCGCTTCCTGCAATAGCCCTTCATCTGTGATTTCTTTTTGCTCAATGGTTAACCCCATGTCACGATAGATTTCTTCTGCCGTTACCTCAACCCCTCGACTTTTAAGCGCCTTCACCTTTGTCGTAACATAAGCGGGGATAATCGAAGCGGCTTGCTTGGCGTTTTTAGGGGCAAGCCTTCCTGTTGATATCAATTGCGCCTGAACATCCTCAAAGATTTTCTCTGCATCGCTTAAAACGTCTTCATTATCTCTAACGCTTTCGATAAGTTCCTTCATCATCCCGCTAGGATCAACCCCTTCCATCTGCGCCTTGGTCAAGGAATCTTCACTCATTCGGGTATGATTCCTGACTTCTTCAGCATTCGATAAGGTGGCGATTTCTGACGCATACACTTCAAGGGGAATAATGACATCGACGCCTAAGTTTGCAGCCGATTCTACTTGCTCAATAATCTCCTGATTATCACCGTCGTAATATTCAGCTAATACGTCAGGATCGATATAAACATCTTGATCGCCAAGCGTTTTGACGAACTCCTGGAATAGCTGCCTGTTTCTACCGTTGAGCTTTGAGGCTTGAGCCTTTTCTGTGATAACGTCAAGCGTTTGCTGTTCCTGAGTAGACTCAATATTGCGCTTGGCTTCTCGGCCAAACTTAACCCCCTCGTATGTCGCCGTTCCCGCTCGAATAGCGCCGCCCATACCACCACCAGCCACAGCCCCAGCAACACCACGATCTAACATTGTGGCAAGGTTAAAACCAGTCTTTGTGCCTACGGTCTCGCCAGCATATTCGATCTGCTCCTGAACAAACTCTGTTGAGGCTTCTCGGAGCGTGGCTCGCCCTATCTCTTTAGCGGCAGTTTTAAGTCCGGTAACGTCGCCAACCTTGAAAACCGACATAGCACCTATCCTTTCGAGGAAAGACACCGTGACGGCGACAGGGAGCGCAGTAGCAAGGTCTTTAGCCTCGACCTCCGCCCTTTTGTCATTCTGAACTCTCGATTCTGCTATTTCCTCAGTTCGACTTGCGACATAGGCCGGTAATGTTAAAACAGCCGCCGCCATGTCGGGAAGGCTTTGAATGCCCTGCTCAAAAATATAACCAGACAAGTTTGCAGGCGTCATCTCGCCCTTGAAGTTCTCCCATGTAAACTCAGGGACATAATCAAAAGTTTCCTTACCAAACTCAGATACACTTTTACCGGCTTCAGCGACATACTCACCTAAATCATCTTTGGGAACATCCCACGTCCACGAGATCCCATCGTCTCCGAACTTGAGACCTGGATTGATACCCGTTAATTCAGCCATCCCCTCGCCGCCCATCTTGGATACATTGCCGATAAACTGAAGTAAATTCCCCCCAAGGTCAAAAGCGCGAGTTGATAAAGCCCTCATGGAGTTGTTTATAATTCCCCTGTCAGGAGCGCGATAACTGGCTATCGAACGCTCCAAAGCAGATAAGCTCTCAATGTCGTCATGTGATTGAGCAACGTTATCTTGCTGGAGAAAGAAATCAGCTAGCTTTGGGTTGGTTTTTTTTAGCGCATCAGCATCAATCGAATTCAGCTTATCTTTTCGCTGAAACTCGATCAGGTTATTGCTGACTGTTTCACGGGGAACACCATGTTTTTCAGCTATCGTTTTATCTCGTGAGAAACTGTCAGGGTCGTGTTGGGTGCCATTATAAATGGCATGGTTAGGATCTCTAAAGTATTCCAGTAATGGATCGCTCATTTTGCCAGCCCTTGGCCTTTTGCCCACTTGTAATAATCAAGCAGCTCCGAAGGATTGGGGTCTCTACCGGCGGTCTGTTTAAAGCGATCATTAAGGCCGTTGAGCGTTGATTCGTCTACTGTTTTTAGCACTGCTTCTTCGAGCGCGAAGTCAACCTCAAATCCTTTCGTATCTGAAAACCAGCCCTCATGCCACGCTTCCGGCTGATCCATTAAGAATGTATCCGCCTGAATATCGAACTCTTTTTGCGTGGGAACTTTTTTATGGATTTCCATATACCCCTGATACCATTCACCCATCAGGTTTTTAACCTCGTCAATCTTGTTCTTCGAGATTTTAGCGTCTTTCATCTTGATCGTTAAGCGCTGTTGATTGGTATAAAGCGGCTTCAACTCTGCCGGAGTCTTCCTTTCCTGTGTGGATTTTGAGAAACTTTTATAATCTGACTCACTCAAAAGATGCGCGTTTTCAACGAAGTAGTTTCGAGCCTTACCCCAGTCACCCTCTTGCTGAAGCCCAACAAGGGTATCGTAAACAACTCGATCAGACTTAGCAGGCACCTTATCAGCACGTAAGTTAAAATCACGTTTCTTCAGGGCATCTCTATGAGCGGCGGTTAGATCATCAAGCGCCTTAACCGGGATCTTGTCATACCGAATCTCGCCATTATCAATCTTGCTGGCGTATTCCTGATAAGTCTTTTCCTGAAAGTCTCGGCCCGCTTTCTCAGCATAGGCAACACGCTTAGAATATTCATCCCGCGCTATTCGGCGAGTATCAGCGTCTTTGATCTTGTCTGCTTCACCTGGCATCGCATCCATTCTAACGCCTGCTTCAATCCAGCCTTTAGCTAAAGACATGCCCTCCAACAGCTTCTTATCTTCTTTGTTTTTCTCAAGCTCCTTCAATGCGTTATCTTTAAGCGTCTCAGCTTGAGGCTTTGTAATGAATTCCCTTAATTTTCCTTTCAGTAATTTAAGCCGGTCTTCAGGCTCCGCCATTTCGATACTCTGAATAGCAAATTTTGAAGTAACGCTCTCTCTCAGCTTCGCCGCTTTCTGCTTTCCATTCTCGCCAAAATAACCTTGGTCCGCATGGGTATCAATTCGATCCATGACCGCAAGCAGGTAACGGTCCCTCTCCTCTGGGTCTATCGACATATGGGCAGATTCAATGTGATCCGATATGTCCTCGTTTAGCTTTGTATTCTGAAAGTCAGACTCACGCTTGAATGATAGATCATCAACAGCCTCCCTTGCCCTATCAAGATCAACAGCTGATCTAGCTTCAAATATAGCTCTACTGTGTTCGTCGCTTATTCCGCCTGAAACGTCCTCCAGTCGAGTTATCACAGATTCATGAAATCTATCCCCCATCCCTTCGAATTCAGGATCTTTTTCAGATTTCCTTCTCTCCTCTGAGATAGCCTTTAGCCACTCAGATTCAGCCTGTATCCGCTCAAACTCACCCCGACGAGTCTCTTCCCGCTTCCCGGCTGCATAAATCTCACTTCCGGCCCCAGCAATAGCAGAGCCAAGATTGCGCGTGGATCTTGCCACTTCTTGATCAGCGCGCGCTACCTGGGTTAAATCAACAGAGGCTATCGGCCTGCTGCCCTGCGGAAGCCGTTTTTGTATTAATCCAACATTAGGAATTACGGCCATTAGTCCATCCCAAATACACGAGCGCCACCGGAGAAAATAGTGGCCAACATATCATTCTTAGCGGCCTTCTTTCCCCTCGCCCCAGCTTCTAGCGAAAGCTCTCCGCCACGCCTTGTCATAGCTGCCTGAATATTCTTAGCAGATTGACTCTCTTTACCTTCCCACAGGGCCATTAGCGAATTATACTCGCCAGCCTTTTCAATATCAGATGTGATCTTTATAGCTGTTGGATCAGCCGAACCGCCACCACTAGCAGCAAGTCGCGCTATAGCTGCCGACTTAACAAATCTAGCCTTCCTACGCTCCTCAGAAGCGACTTTTTGAGACTTCGCAATATCAGCCCTGCCTGACTTCTCAAGCTGTAACGCTTCAAGATC
>CALZLE010000307.1 GCA_945788205.1 uncultured Desulfuromonadales bacterium | reverse complement strand
GTCTACCAGGTGCTGGAAGACATAAGGACGGTTAAGGTGCTACGAATGTGGACTCATTACGAGTAAGAAAATGATTCCCCTTCGGTCACATTTACTGGAACCCGCGGCATTAGGGACATGACAGATCTGGCCAGTTCCCGCCCCCATGACTCAATGCGAAGCAACTTCCGAGACGGTTTTGGCTAGTCGATAGTTTTCAGCAAAATCATTCGCGCTCAACGTCCGAGAAGTCGAGATATCTGATAATGGTGACGGAAACCGACTATCCGCATTTTAGCAGAAAGACATCAACAAAAAACAACAGCATCCTAGATTAACCGCGACCCCGAGCAGTTATCGGATTGGCTAAGGGGAAGACATAAACTCTTCTGAAAGAAGCAGGTAACCAATTACAGTTTTTTGATAGACGTCAACCATAACTCCCGATGCAAACGGCTTGTCGGGTTTGACTGAGGCGAACAAACAGCAGGACGGTTTCAATGTCCAAGAACCAAAAGCCCAGCAGAATGCCGTGACTGCGGCTGGGCGGGTAACTCATTCCCTCCTGATTTTCCTGCCGGTGACCATGCTCTTCACCAGATTTTCCCGATGCAGCAGGCTTGATGCCAGTGCTCCGAAGACATGCAGGCCGATCAGCGCCAGCAGCAGGCTGGCACCGACTTCGTGCACATCTTCCCAGAATTCACTGCCTGATGCTTTGCCCCGGTGGTAGTCGTCATCATCTTCATCCTCATCGGCCCAGGCAGGAGTGACAAAGGCGAAGTTTGTGGAAAAATTCTGTGAACCTTGGGTCGGTAGTGCCAGATAGCCCGTAGCATTGACCAGCAACAAGACCAGCAATAAGACCAGAACCATCCAGGCCGCGGCCGGATTGTGGCCAAGATAATGTCTGGGCGTACCGCGAAACATGCTTTTGAGATAGCTAAGGGCCGCTCCGGGAGAGGTGATAAAGTTCGCAAAGCGGGCATGCTTGCTACCGATGATCCCCCAGACCAAACGCAGGGCGATTAGCAGCGCGACAGTGTAGCCGACATAGGCATGCAATCGACTCTTCTCATCTCCGGACAAAAATGCCACGCCGACCAGAATCACCAGTGACCAGTGAAAGATCCGCACAAAAAGATCCCAGACCACAACGGGTTGCTGATTGCTCATGTCTATCCTCTCGGTTGTATTCTTTAAGTGTCAGCCGTCAGGCGACTGGCAGGGTGATACAGAAACAGCTTCCCCCCTGCACTGGATTGCTGTCTTCGATCTTGTCATGATGGGCTTCGATAATGGATTTCACCAGGACCAGCCCGAGCCCGGAGCCCTCAGCCATTTCTGCGCCGCGGCCGCGATAGAAAAGCTGGAAGCCGGTAACGCTCACAGATTCCGAGCGAATGTTTTTCTCAGCGAGCTAACGGTCATCTCCGTGCAATATTGTCGTGTTGTTGCGACAGCACTGCGAAACAGCATTCCGGCGGTTCTTTGCACGTCGCGGCTGCTTCGAAGACCTCCGATCGGGGGACGAAGAGACCAAGGCAGCATCAGCAGGTTCATTTTGCGTTTTTTTCCAGTCAAGCAAATGATCGAACAGATCGTGAAATCCCATGTAGTCCATAATTGACTCCTTTCTTAAGCAGCTTTATTGGGTTGCCTACAGCTTAATTCACGCAACATTAAGGAAAGGTGAAAGAAAGGACTTTTTTTCTTAAACGTAAAAAACTCCTGGAATACCAAGTAAAAAGTCCACCCGACAAGTTGATGTAGGGCGGACTTTAGAAACTACCATCAGGTGGGCACTTTACCCGGTAATTCTCTGGCGGACCATACCAGGATCAGACGGCAAATAATTGCGCCTGCATCTCGTCGGATTAATGGTCGTGCTTGCTCTCTGCCCCTGCTACGGATTCGCCATGATGGCCGGCGGTGGCTTTAATCAGGCCGTGCAGCCCTTCGACATAATGGGTGAAAACCACGTAGGATTCGACAAATTCACGCCCTTCATCGACACTGGCTTCAGCTTTTTTCTGCTTTTCGTAAGCACTGGCAAAGCGGGCGCGAATCTCTTTCCCCATTGCATTGGTCAGCACGCTGACCAGTTTGTCGACAGAACCATTTTCCAACGCCTGATCAGCAAGAGCGACCGCAGGATCGACGGCGGTTCCTGGCTTCAAACCGGTATAGGGGGCCCCTTCGCCGGCGCGGTGGATGCGCACCAGGGTCTCAAAAAAATATCGATCCGAAAAGTCTTTGGCTTCAGGTCCCATTTTGCGCATTGCTAGAGTTTGCGCAAAGGCGGTCTTGATCGCGGCTTCCTGGTCTGGTTTAACCCATTTCAGCAGCGGGGTCACTTCCCCTTTCTCCAGCGCGGTCCGTGCGGTCTCGACCACCGGACCATCGAGGGTGTCACAGTGGGCGAAGGCACTGACCGGTGCCATCAGCAGGGCCATCAGCAAAAAAAACATTCCGGCAAATCCTTTACATCCTTGAGCTGAAACTTTCATTTTTTTTCTCCTTGTTTGTGGGTTATTGTTGCGATTCTCTCACTAGAACGGGAAGGTTTCAGTTTTGTGACAAAAAAAATCATCGGGTCGTCGTTTTTTAAAGTAACTATTGGGTACATAAGCGAGTGCCCGTGGACTGCAGCCGTTGAGTAATGGAGCTGAGTAGTTACTTTTTAAATTTCGCCCCCGCATAAAAAAGTGTCACAAATCTTCAGGCTGCTGCGTATCCACAAATAAGAGCGAAAAGGAGCCCACTCTTTGACCGACGAGGAACTTATGCGGGCCTATGCGACTGACGACATGGACGCTTTCGAGGTTTTGTATCGCCGCCATAAAAACCGCATCTTTGGTTTTTTGATGTCGAAGCTGAAAAACCCGACGGAAGCGGAAGAGGTTTTTCAGGCGGTTTTTACCAAACTGCATGTCGCCAGGGGGAAATATCGGTCGGAGATCCCTTTTCTCCCCTGGGTGTTCACCATTGCGCGTAATGCCATGATTGATCATATCCGCCGACGGGACAGCTATCAGAAGCACATCCTTAGCTCCGAGACGCCGCTGGAAGACTATGCGGCGCCGGTGGCGGATACGTCCCCGACCGATATCCCCAGGGTTGACCTGAGCCGTTTGAACGCAACCCAACGCCAGGCTCTGGAGTTTCGCTTTGCGCAGGGATTAACCTTTTCCGAAATCGGCGAGCGGCTGGCGACCTCGGAGGAGAACGCACGCCAGATTATCAGCCGTGCGCTCCGTAAACTGCGAAAGCTGCTGACCGGCAGGGAGGTGTGGCGTGACAAAAACTAAGGACGAACAACAACTGGAGCAGGAGTTTGCCGAATTTATCGCCGCCGAGCCGCTGGCGCCAACCCCGGCGCTGGATGATGTGATTTTAAAACGGGTGGCGCGTGACCTGTGTCCCGCCCGGTGGAAAATCTGGGCCAGGTTGACCCTGGTCGAAGTGACCGCGGGTCTTTTGACTCTGACGATCTGCCCGCAGTTTGGCCTGGGGTTCGGCCAGCACAATGAATTTCTGCACACTTTGCACGCGGCAACGACCCCGCTGGTTTTCTATCTGCTGTGCGGGCTGATTTTTGTCAGTTTCGGCGCCGGACTAGGGGGGCTGGTTTTGAAACATGCCGAGATCCGCACCCTTGGCCGACAGAAATATCTCTACTTTACGGTTTACAGCCTGTTGAGCTATCTCGGTTTGGTGGTTCTAGGTAGCGAGGCTTTTGTCATCATCTCCCTGGTCTGGGTCCTTGGCGCGTTGCTGGGGAATATCCTGACCTTTGCGGCGGTTATCCGGCTGCGTCAGCTCGCCAATTGACACCAAAATACAAACCACATGAGACGAACATAAAAGGGCCAATCTGATGAAAATTGAAGTATTAAGCACCGGCTGCCGCAAATGCCAGACCCTCTACGAAAACGCACAGACCGCCCTTGCCGCGTGTGGCAAGGGCGGCGAGGTGATCAAGGTTGAAGGAGTCGCGGCGTTGTTGGAACATGGCGTTTTGAGCCCTCCCGCGCTGGTGATCGATGGAGAACTCAAGGTCTCCGGCAAGCTGCTGTCAGCCGATGAAATCCAGCGGATGCTATAGAAAAGCTCCTTTTTTATCCGACACCCTGCATCCGAAAGGAACAACCAATGAAATCTTGCATGACTTTTTTTGCCCTGCTGATGCTGCTTTCCAGCAGTGTTTATGCCGAACTGGCGCCCGCCACGCCTGCTGCGATCGATCAGGCGCTGGCGTCCGGCAAACCGACTCTCATCGATTTTGGCCTGCTCACCTGCGGCGTATGCAAAAAGATGGCCCCCTATCTGGCAGCAGTCGCTGATGAGTACCAGAATCAGGCCAATATCCTGTTCATCGACGTGCGCGCCGACCAGACGCTGGCCAGAAAATTCAACATCCGCATGCTGCCTGCGCAGGTCTTCATCGATTCCGGTGGCAGAGAAGTGCAGCGTCATACCGGCTATCTGGATCAGGCTGGAATCCTCGCTGGCCTCAAAGCGGCAGGGCTGAAGTGACCTTCATCGACAATATCGAACAGATTGTTGCCAATTATCCGTTACTCGCTTTTGGTGCTGTCTTTCTGGCAGGGGTGGTCTCTTCGGCTGCCCCTTGTGTGTTGTCGACCATCCCGCTGGTAGTTGGTTTTGTCGGCGGTTACAGCGACGGCGACCGTTTAAAGGCCTTTCGCTACTCGCTGATGTTCATCCTCGGGCTGTCGCTGACCTTTACCGCCTTTGGTGCCGCAGCTGGACTGTTCGGTACCATCTTCGGGGTGGTTGGGGTTGGCTGGTATGCATTTGCTGGCATACTGGCTCTACTGATGGGGGGGCAGATGATGGGGTTCTATGAAATCCGACTGCCGATCAAGCGCGAATTCAAACCACGCCGGGGTGGACTCGTCGGGGCCTTTTTGCTTGGACTTTTCTTCGGACTCGTCTCCTCCCCTTGCGCGACCCCGGTGATGGTTGTGCTGCTGACTCTGGTCGCCGGTAAAGGACAAGTGCTTTACGGCATCGCCCTGCTCTTCTGTTACGCCATCGGACATTGCCTGCTGATGCTCTTTGCCGGGACGTTTACCGGTTTTGTTGAAGCCTTCGCCAAAAATCGCGGGGTGGTCAATCTGTCAAGTTGGAGCAGAAAACTCAGCGGCGGAATTATTTCACTAGCAGGAGCCTGGTTTCTTTGGCAGATATTTTAATGCATCATAAAAAGTCAGAAAAAAACTCAAATACTTATAATCTCTCATAAGAGAAAGGTGACGGCATCTGGTAGTCAATTAGTCGTTCCTGAAAAAGGCGACTTCCAGCCCAGTAATGCCCAATCTATTCGACATCCTGACCAACAAATCAATCCAGGACAACATTAAAGACTCTTTGATTTGGTCGAGGTTTTGGTGCTGAACTAGCTACGGACCAGTGTTCGTCCGTAAGGGCACCCTTTTTTCGTCAACTAAGCGGCAAGGTTATGCTGAAACAACTCCCACCTTCGGGGCGATTGCTGACCTCTATGTGACCCTTGTGTGCATCGATTATAGTTTTGACCAAACCTAATCCAAGGCCGCTACCATCAGTCCGGTTACCTCCTTGCCCCCGGTAGAAGCGATCAAAGATTTTTTCAATGTCCTGCAGGTCGATACCGCAACCAGTGTCTTCAATGGAAATCAAGGCCAGGTTGTCTTGGCGGCTTGATGCAATGAGAACGGCACCCTTTGGACGATTGTATTTGATTGCATTCTCAAGAAGATTGGCAAAAGCCTCTATTAACCGTTCTGGATTTCCACGAACCTGCAAACCTGGCTCAAAAGTTTCTGCTATCTCGATTTGAGGTTCTCTGGTTAACGGTTCAACAGTAACCCGAGCCCGACGAAGGCAGTTGGCCAGGTCAACCTCCTCTAGACTGGAGGCATTCATCAATTCTGCTTCGGTCTGGGCAATAGCCAGCAAGCGCCGGATTTTAGTTCCCAATGCATCGGCACTTTCCCGAATAACTTCAAGTGCCTCGATATATTCTGCAGGTGGACGCTCTTTTTGCAGGTAAATATCACAGTGGCTACGAATCACTGCCACCGGGGTTTTGAGTTCATGCGAGACTTCGGACAACAGTTCTTCCCGGCTTTGCAGTGAGCGCTTCAGCCGCTCAAGCATGGCATTGAAGGCCGTCGCAAGAAGACCTATTTCTTTATATTGTTTTTCCGCGGACAAGCGAGTTTCGATATTTTTCTCACCAATCGCATCTATCTGGCTGGAAAACTCTCGCAGCGGTTGTAACGATTTCCGGCTGATAAACTGGCCAAGCGTAGCAATCAATAATATTCCAGGAATTCCACTGAGCAACATGAAATTCCTTAATCTACGGAGCATCTGATCACTCTCAAAAACACTCTGGCCAACAATCACCCGTGCCGGATGTTCGGCAAAGACTAAAGAGCGTTCCATCAATCGTATCGGCTCGCCGGCGGGGCCAGTGCCCCGGTATGTCTTGATTTGCAGCGCCTGGTCTTCGGCAATGAGCTGCTCTGGCGAAAGAGCTAACTCTTCTCCGGCCAAAGAAACAGAATCGGCAATGATCATTTCATCAATATAAACTTGAAAATAATGGCCAGAGCGGGGAACAATATAGTCGCCGTGCACAGTCTCGGCATATTCAAACTCCAAGTCGCCATCCTCGACATGGAGAAGGCCGGTGAAAATTTCCAACTCTGACTGCAGTGTGTGGTCTAGAGAGTCGTAAATAATAGCCTTTACTTCCAGGAAGAGCCCGCCGCCACCGACCAGTAATGCGAATATGCCGCCACCGAGTAGCCAGTAAAACAGGCGGACAGATATGGATTTTGGGCCCATCATGCCTTTTCACCTAGATTTGCGAGACGATATCCGGCCCCTCTGAGGGTATGGATCAATTTGCGGTCAAAGCCACGATCGACCTTGCGACGTAAATTACTGATATAGACGTCGATGATGTTGCTGTCGAAGTCGTAACTGGCGCTGTAAAGATGATCCAGAAGTTCATTCCGACTCACCACGCGTTGATGGTTTAACGCCAGATATTCAAGATAGTCGTATTCTTTGCTGCTCAAGCCAAGGGCCTGCCCCGCACGCATGGCGACACGCGTATTCGTGTCAATGGCCAGATCCGCTATTTCAACTACCGGCATGGGCTTGCCTTTGCTGCGCCGAATCGCCGAACGGATTCGGGCAACAACTTCTGGAAAGTCGAAGGGCTTACTGATGTAGTCATCCGCTCCGCTTTCCAGACCCGTTACTTTGTCGTGCATTTCCCTTTTGGCAGTCACCATCAGCACCGGTGTTTCGACCCCGCTTTTGCGCAAGGTTTGAAGCAATTCCAAACCATTGATGTTTGGCAACATAATATCCAGAAGGATGACGTCGAAAGCGTAATTTTGAGCGAGGAAAAGCCCATCTTCACCGTCAAAGGAGAGTTCAACGGTAAAGCCCTGTTCCTCCAGGCCTTTTTTCAACACTTTGGCCAATGGCTTTTCATCTTCGACCAGCAGAAGTCTCATCGCTTACTCCGTATTGCTGTTGCCAGCTCATTCTCACGAATCACATATTAACGACCAACTTATCTCTTTACCTCCAGCTTCCTGGCAACGAAGGTTTGTTGCTGATAGTGCCCTTTGACTTCAACCTTTCTACCTACCTCAGCGCGGCCATATTCTTCTTCGATACGCGTGCGCTCATCGACAAAAATTTCACGCCCATCAATCACCCAGGTCCCCAGATTGCCCTGGGGTCTTGATGTGATGGTGCCATAAAACTCATTCTTGTCTGAATCGTGAGAGTAAGAATGGTCACCGTTGCTCTCCCCGCCTCGCTTAACCTCCAACTCATAGGCGTGAAAAATCTGCCCATCGTTACGCCCTTTAATCTCGACATAAGATCCGACCATCGCCCGGCCATATTCCTGCTCAATTTTTGTTCGCGGGCTCACCTCCACGGATCGACCATTAATAATCCAGGTCCCGGTAAAATCGGCGGGCATTTTTTCAACAGTGCCATAAAATTTGCTGCGATATCCATCCACATGATCATCACTCGCTTTAACCATCTGTTGTCCTGTTAAAATCAGAATTCCTGTTAATAAAATAATCGTTAACTTCTTCATAATATAATCTCCTGTCTGGTTATGTTTCCTGATGTTGAGCCCAGTTTAAATCAAAGAAGATGAAAGAAAGATTAAAGGCCAAAAAAATGTACGTTATGAACCCTGAAAACACGAGACTTGCCATATGGAGGACAAAAGTCTGTGTGACAGAGTCATTTCACGACGACCTGCCGGGCATAAAAAGTATAGTTACGATAATAACCCACCACTGAAACCAGTGCTCCCGTAGCAGCCGGTTGAGCTTCTATTATTTGACTCAATTTGTCGACTAACACACTGTGCCCGTCTATTTCCCAAAATCCAATTCCTTCCTTTGGAAGATGTTTGAGCACTCCCTGGAATCTGCCATTTTCGTGTTTGTGATCAGGAGACTCAACAACAAGAAATTTACCCCCAGGTTCTATCTGAATGGTTGTTGCGCGAAAAGTGTCCCCTCTGGCTATCCCCTGGACTTCCGCGTAAGACCCCACTGTCCCGAGTCCGCGATTCTGTTCCACTCTTGAATGGGGAGACACCTGAACAGACCGCCCGCTTATGATCCAAGTGCCATAAAGACCAACCGGCATTTTTTCTACGAAACCATGAAACGTACTCCATTTTCCCTTTTGAGGTTCATTACTCGCAATTACCTGTCCGTTAAGGACCATTGCCATCATCGCTGCCAACAAAATTGTAATAATCTTTTTCATAATGAATCTCCCTTTTAAAGATAGAATCTCCTGAAGTTGAATCCACTTTAAGGCAGAGAAGATGAAAGAAAGATTAATGGACAAGAAAATGCTACTTGCAAAATAGCTAGAAACGAAAACCGTAGATTCAGATGGACATTTCCATTGGGAAGTGATTTTTTCAAGCCTAAGACATTGTGACGGCCCCCCGTTATATCCAATAAACTCTTTTAGCCCGCTCGCAAAATAACTGTCAAAAGGGTTTGCCGTATGGTGGTCTAACTTTCCAATAAGTCACCATTTACAGAACAAAATAAGCCTCAGTCTGTATATGCGGGCCGAGGCTTTCTCATAAGTTGGTTCAGATCACGGTCTTGCTTCCCCTAAGGATAAATCACACAGATTCTGCTCATCAAACATTAGGGTTTTACCGTTGACGGAGAATTTTGAAGAGACTTCAATTTCATGAAGGATAAGGCATCAGGCCTCAAAGGGCTTTTCGATCCAATCCCCGATACTGAATCGCCTCCGCCAGATGCGGTTGCCGGATGTTTTCCTCGCCCGAAAGATCAGCGATAGTCCGCGCCACCTTGAGAATGCGACTGTGACTTCTTGCTGATAGCCCTAGCCGATCCGTCACCATCTCCAGCAACTTATGCCCCTGTTCATCAACTGGACAGAACCTGCGGATATGCCTGGCAGCCATGGCAGAATTGGAGTGCAGGCCAAAGGGTGCAAGGCGTTCACGCTGAATTTTTCGTGCTGCTTCAACCCGGGCTCTGATGGTTGCAGAGGATTCAGGTTCAGTTGTGCCAGAGAGTTCCTGGTAGGTGATTCTGGGGACTTCGATTTGCAGATCAATCCGGTCGAGCAAGGGTCCGGAAAGACGGCTTCGATACCTTTGAATCATCATCGGAGTACAGGTGCAGGGATGCACTGGATCGCCGCTAAAGGAACAAGAACAAGGGTTCATCGCCGCCACCAGCATGAAGTTTGCTGGGTAGGTCAGACTCAAGGCGGCGCGACTGATACAGACTTGGGCGTCTTCCAGTGGTTGGCGCAACATTTCCAACACATTTTTTTTGAATTCCGGAAATTCGTCGAGAAAAAGAATTCCGTTATTGGCCAGAGAAACCTCTCCCGGTCGCGGATAGCTGCCGCCCCCAATTAAACCAGCATCTGAGATGGTGTG
>CALZLE010000306.1 GCA_945788205.1 uncultured Desulfuromonadales bacterium | reverse complement strand
TTCTGAAATCTGTATCGAGCTTTTTCTTCAGCGTCGCCTTGACATCGATCCCGGTCAAAACTCCGAACCCCTCTTAGCTCAACTCTTCTCTGGCTTTGTCGAGGGCCTGTTCAAAGGTCAGGGCAACTTGTTTCTTGAAAACGTATTCCATGTGGAAAACCTCGTTGATTGTACAGGAGTGTAATCCAGAAGCAACTTGGTTTTTCTAGGTTTCACGTTGGTAGAGCAATTGTTGTGCCATTCATTAAGGAGCTGAATTACGGGTGCTCCATGAGGTTTAACAGATAAAACTGGATAATATTCTACATCGGCTGTAGGGATTTCCTGTTTTTTTGCTCTTGACTTTTGACCATAGTCAAGAGTTCAGGCTTGAAACATCAGCACAGAAAAGATCACCAGTTGGGCCGCTAAAAAGACGGGAGTTTTCTCGATGTTGCAATCATTAACCATTGGAAAACTGGCAAAGAAAGCGGCCGTCAGCATTTACAGCATCCGTTTTTACGAACGGCGTGGGCTGCTCGCAGAGCGAATTTTCTGTATGCTGGGCAGGAGTTCGCCGTTGAAATACTCGATCAGTAAGGTGTTCAATTTGCCATTCTGGCTTGCCGAGGTAAAACTCTGTGGTGCCGTCCCCGTCAAGATCGAGGCTGTCCAGACTGAGTAAAGTCAACTCTGTGGAGAGTGTCACCTCAACCGGTTCCTGATACAGATTGTCATGAGGTTTGGAAATCAGCAGCCTCCTATCAAGGGCGATTGCAAGCATTGGCCTGCCGCCACCGGTCAGATTTGCGACGCTGATGCCGACTGGGTTTCCGACTGGGTTTCCGACTAGCTGCGGATCTTTCCAGCTTTTATTTTCAAGGCTTTTGTCGGGCAGTAGTTTGTTCGTCTGTAGCTGCTGACGCAGTTTCAGAATTTGGCGAATTTTCCGTGGCATCAAGCGTTAGATTGAAGCTGTAGAGAATCTTCTCAGTCGCATCCGTGACTGTTACTTGATTGTTTTCCAAAGTGAAGAAAAGAAGTGCCTTTTTTCGATTGCGCGCATCCAGCCAATTGAGCTTTGGCAACTGTTTTTTGAGATCATGGAAAATATCTGTGCCATTCTTTTGTTTATCTACAAAGCGGGTTGGAACATGACTGAAGCGGCGTAGCAGGTTGCCAGCTCGCGGCGGCGTAGCAGAGGAGAGCAACTTCGCTAAAGAGTACCCTGATTCGACTCTGGTAACTTGCAGGAATCCGGCGGGTGAATCGAGGTTGCCGAGAATCTCTTGAGTGATCGGGTGGCGAACCTCTTCTCCCGGACTGATCAGGGTTAAGATATCACCTGGTTGTAAGTTGGTGGTGGAATCGAAATCGATCAGGTATTCATTGCCGATCGGCATGATGATCGAACCAGCGACTGGGGTGAAGTGTTGTGCAATGCCTGGCAGCGGAGAACTGTACCCGCTGGATGGGCAGAAGTAAAGCGGAAGGATCAAGAAGAAAACAAATGTGCATAGCCGCATAATTGATAACCTTGACATGCTGTTGTTAATATTACCGCTAGCATCCTAACTTTTTTTTGACGAAAAGTTAAAATTTACTTTTAAGCCTCAGATATTTTCTATAGCATGTGCTATCTTTGTGTCGTTAGGGAGTTGGTATCCTATATGCATAAAAAAATTCTATTAAATGAGTCCGAAATTTTAAATGAAGGTTTTAGCGGGTTGTATTGTGAATCCAATGTGTTATAAATGGAGTTGGAAACTCGGGAATGGGTCAAGTGGTGGCTCATCCCTTTAACCTAAGCAGAAAAAGAGGAGATGAATATGAAAAAAATAGCTTTATGGGCGGTTCTTTCTCTGATGGCATTGTCTCTCACGGCCTGTGCCGGGTCAATGGGTAGTGAAAGCGTCAGGGTGAAATGCCCTTCTTGTGGTTATGAATTTGATACTCCTACACCCTAATTTGTTTGATGGTTTTGGGAAACTGATGAAAAAGCCCTTGGCTAAACGGCCAGGGGCTTATTAAGTAATGGTTTGGATGTAGAATATTCTCTGTATACTGTAGAAAACTCCATATCTCACCTTGAGAGTTGAATGTTTCAAGGATTTTGGGCTCAGCGCTCATTGGCGATCACGACGATACCAGAGACCGGTTTTTTGAACAGACCCTTTTTCGTATAAACAACGGCGGCCACAACATCTTGGTCGCCATCACCATCTATGTCAACCAGGTCAAAGTCGGGAATGTAGCCGCCAAGGTTGGGAGTCGAACCCGCCTCTTCAAGAGAAAAGCCGTTCCAATAAAGCTCTACAATACGCCCAGCGCCTAGGTTGGGAGAGTCCTTCATGACGACGCTTTTTCCTTCATGCCTGGTTGTCAGGATAGAGTTTCTTTCTGTTGTGACCAGGTTTGCTTTGAGGAAATAGTATCGTGGATCATTGTCCTGGTAGGCGTTTTCCTCTAGGTACTGTATCTTGGATTCCAGCCCACCGTACTTGGTTTCACTCTCCCACGCCAGAATTTTTCCCGACCGCACTGCCTTTAGGTTGTCATTTTCCGACAGCGTAATGGTGAGGTGTTCTCCGCTCTGGGTGGCGAGTGTCGATGTCCCATACAGTTGGTAGCGCGGGCTCAATTCGTAGGGGCTCGCACGAAACGTTTTCCCGCTAAGCTGTAGTTGCCAGGACAGCGGTGGATAAGAGAGCAAGCCCTCTTTTTTCTGTCCGATCAGGATAGGTTTGCCACTCTGTGCATTGAGCACGTTGAAGATCCAGCTGTGGCGTGAATGAACGCTAAGTTTGTCGTCGTTGACCTCGAAAATAATAGAGTCGATTTCAAGACCGTTGGTTCCGGTGGCAAGTATTTCAACTTTGCCATCTGCATCTATGTCAAGCTTTGAAAACTTCAGGATTTGTTGATGACCTGACAGCTTATATTCTGATTTGGCGACAAAATCACCGCCGCTGAAAATGCCGAGCAACACTTTGTCACTCAAGGCGACAACGGCCTGCTGTAAGCCTGTCCCGCTGAAATCACCAAACTTAATTGCAAATATTTCGTCATTAAAGCGTGATCCGCGGATCACGCCTGCGAGTTTTTCAGCATTTTTGGGGGACTGATATTGGGGAGGAGGGGCGAAGAGACCTCCTTTTGGCTGTCCAAATGCTGGTTGAGGCGGCAGTTTGGCGCTTGGAAGTATTGTCGGTGCGCCAGGTTTTAGTGTTTCAGTCTCGGTTGGGGAAACGGTCCCGCTTGATGTTGGATCCGGTACGGTAAAACTTTGGATGACACTGCTGGTTTGGTCGATGAGAACCAGATTGTCGTTAAGTTTCTTAATGACCAGCAGTGGTTGCTGGTTAAAAAAATCGTTTGCTGTTGCTGGCAGATAGCCGCTCCAGTTCAGTTGCGGCAGTTCGCGTTTGAGTTTGCTGAAGAGCGCTGAATCCTCTCCGGACTCATCTAGAAAATAGACGGGGATATTCTCAAAGCGTGAAACTCGATCACCACGTTTGACCGATGCTTGCTCGGAAACCACCTTAGCGTAAGAATAGCCGGATTTGATTTCGGTAACCTGTAGTGTTGGACCGTAGTCATTCAGTGTCCCGAGGATCTCGCCGGTGGTAGGGTGGATGATTTTTTCGCCTTCATAGATGATCGTCAACAGGTCTCCCTGATTGATTTTATCTGCCGCATCCAGATCGATAAGATACTTATCGTCAACCGGCATGATGACGGTACCGGTTGCCGGCGCGAAAAATTCTTTCAGGTTGTCGACTGCAAAGGCTGGCACTGACAAACACAGACAGAACAGCAAGAGGCTGCAGGTCAGCATCAATTTTCGATAGGGATTCATGATAGGCTTTATCTCGCGAGAAAAAAAGAGGCCGGGCCAAGGCCCGGCCTCCATTAAAGGTAAGACTTAAAAAAAGTTCGCTTAGAAGCTCACGTTGAGCATAGCGTTGACCTTGAACAGGTCGTCATTAACGCTGCCATCGTAGAAGTCGCCCAGGGATGCCCAGGCGCCGGTCAGGCTGAGGTCAGCTTTTTCAGCAACCTTGGTGCCGACTTTGGCGACGACTTCAAAGCCGAGGTCTTTGCCGTCTTTGGTTGCGCCGCCGGTAATCTTGTCTTCCAGAGCGGTGTAGTAACCGGCGCTCAGCATCGAGTAGATGCCGCCTTCGTACTTCATGTCAGCCTTCACGACCAGGCCGAGCAGACCGTAACCATCATAAGCTGCGTCTTCCAGGGCTTTACGCGGCGAACCGCTGTTGTTGTAAGACTTGGAAGCCAGGAAGATCTCGCTGCCTTCTTTGTACCACTCGTAAGCACCGCCGGTGACGTCACCGTTGAAGCTGTCGTCATCGCCATCGGTGGCATCGTCGTCGCTGCTGTAGTACAGGGCACGGCCGGATAGTTTCATGGTCGTGCCGATATCGGCAGTCAGCTTGGCGGTCGCGAAGTAGCCGCCGACGTCGTTGGTGCCGTCGTTGCCGCCGTTGTAGGCGATTGCGCCAGAGAGGCCGAGAGCGTCAAGGTCGGTCGAGCCCTTCAGGGCGAGGTAGTACTGCTCGTCATCGTCGGTTGCGGTGTCGTCGGCATTGTCATCAACGAACATGACGGCGGCGCCCAGCTTGGTGCCTTCGGCTACTTTTATGTCAAGCTTGACAGCGTAGATGTCGGTGTCATCCCACTCAGTCCGGGAGCCTTCGTCGGCTTTGAGGTAGGCGAAGTTAATGCCGGCAGCGTGTGACAGCTTGCTGCCAATGGAGATGCCAGCGACATCGTTACCGATAATCGCGCTATCGAAGCCGAGGCCGTAGCCCTGGACACCGACGCGGGCTTTGACGCTGCTGTTCGGCACCATGAGGTCGAGGTAGACGTTCTTGGTCTCGATGTTGACGCCGTCAGCACCGGCTTTACCGCCGCCACCGATGCTGCCCTTAGAGGACTGGCCCCAAGGGGTGTCGACTTCGGTGTAGTGGACGAACTTGATGTTCTCGTTGATGTCGTAGCTCAGCTTGATACGCAGGCGCTGGTCGACCATGCT
>CALZLE010000305.1 GCA_945788205.1 uncultured Desulfuromonadales bacterium | reverse complement strand
ACGACTCAATCGCAAGCTGCTCGCGACGGTGGCTTTCCTGCAGGTTTGCTTCACCATCAGTGCTTGCTTCTATTTCAAGTAAGGCCGGCTTGGTGATTTTCAGGTGTTTGGAAAAAATACTGGCGTGCTCAGATTCAACTTTCATCAGAGCCTTAAAGAGCCACTTATGGAAGTCTTCTGTTGAGCATTCTGCCGCTGCTTTGTAAAAGCTGGCATTGCCGATTTCGAGCTCGAGGGCTGCTTTGAAGTTATTCAGTTCTTCAGCAGTAAAGTTATTCTCTTGCTCGAATTTATTGACATAGTCTCGTGCATCCACGAAATGATGTTTTTTAGCGCCACAGTAAGGACAGTTGATCGGCGCGTCGTCGCCAATATAGGGGTCGCCACAGATCTGACATTTATACAATTTGTAATCATTCATAGCTCAGCACCTTTGGTGGGGAAGTTTTTTAATATTATTGTCGCTAAAATTGATAGGGTTTTTTACGCCAAGGGTTTGGTCATGTCAACCATAAGAATGCTGAAGTCATTTTCTGTTTGCGCAGTCGTATACAGCATTGCCGGAACAAGGTTAAAATGCCACAATGCAGACAGTGTGGGAGGTTGTGTGAGTGAGATGGTAGGCAGGCAAATCAGGATAGAAGGGATTGTTCAGGGTGTTGGGTTCCGGCCTTTTATCTACCGGCTTGCAACCGAGATGAATTTGACCGGTTCAGTCTTGAACGACAGTCAGGGGGTATTGATTGTTGTCGAAGGGGCACCGTCGGTTCTTGATTCATTCTGCTCGGCAATCGCAGACGAGTTGCCGCCCCTGGCTGTTATCAGCCGGATGGAGGTTTCCGATCTCCCCGTGAATGACGCTGCCGATTTCCGTATTATTGAAAGTAAATTGAATCAGAACCGGGTTGCGCAGATTGCTCCCGATTCGCACGTCTGTCCTGATTGCTTGAGGGAGCTGTTTAATCCTTCCGATCGGCGCTATCGCTATCCATTTATCAACTGTACGAACTGCGGACCACGCTTCAGCATCGTGACTAACATTCCCTACGATCGTCCACTGACGACGATGGCCGATTTTCCGTTATGTGCTGATTGCCAAATGGAATATGAGGATCCTGTCTCTCGGCGTTTTCATGCGCAGCCGAATGCATGTGCCGAATGTGGGCCACAGCTGTCTTTTGCTGATAACACCGGTTGTTTTGTTGCTGTTGAGGATCCGCTGGTTGAAGCCGTTAACAGGCTAAGGGCAGGGGAGATCCTCGCTGTTAAAGGTCTGGGCGGTTACCATCTGGTTGTGGATGCAGAAAACGATGTTGCCGTACTGCGTTTACGTCAGCGTAAACATCGCGATGAAAAACCGTTTGCAGTGATGAGTTTCGGTGTGGAAGAGATTCAGGCCTTTTGTCATGTCTCCGAGCAAGAGGAGCGGCTGCTGAAAAGTGTGGAGCGACCGATCGTGCTGCTTCGAAGTCGCGATGGCCATAGTCTTTCGCCTTCCGTTGCGCCGAACAATAAATTCTTTGGCTTTATGGTGCCATACACACCACTTCATTACCTTCTGCTTGAACAGTTTGATGCGCTGGTAATGACCAGTGGCAACCAGACAGACGAGCCGATCGTTTTTGAAAATAGCGAAGCGGAAAGCCGTTTGGAAGGGATTGCCGACTGTTATCTGCAACATAACCGTCGCATCCATATTCGCACTGATGATTCCATCGCTCGCATACTCGACGGTGAGCCGGTTCTATACCGTCGCTCGCGTGGTTATGTGCCGCGGGGAGTGATGTTGACAACTGAACAGCCGTGTGTGCTGGCGGTCGGTGCCGAATTGAAAAATACCATCTGTTTGACCCGCAGCGATCGAGCCTATTTGAGCCACCATATTGGCGATCTGAAAAATCAACAGGTAGTCGATTCAATGAAGCAGGCGGTCCATCATTTCCAGGGCCTGCTGGAAGTGAAGCCGACAATGATAGCTCACGATCTACATCCCGATTACTTGTCCACTCATGTCGCTGGTGAATTGGCGGGTGAATTGCCGTTAGTCGCGGTGCAGCATCATCACGCCCATCTTTCCAGTTGTCTGGTCGATAATGGCCAGCGTGGGCCAGCGATCGGTGTGATTTTTGACGGAGTTGGCTACGGAACTGACGGCAATATCTGGGGCGGAGAATTCCTGGTTGGTGATCTTAACGATTTTCAGCGTTTGGGGCACTTGGCTTATCGACCAATGCCGGGCGGCGATGCAGCAACCAAAGAACCATGGCGGATGGCGGTCAGCTACCTGAACACTGTTTTCGGTTCAGAGTTGCCGGAACTTGAAGTTTTTCGACAAATTGACAGCTCTGCACTCAAGCTTTTATTACAGATGATTGAGAAGGGCATCAATTCTCCATTGACCAGTAGTGTTGGTCGTCTGTTCGATGCCGTTGCGGCATTAATTGGTCTGCGATGCAAGGTCAGCTATGAAGGCCAAGCAGCGCTGGAGCTGGAAATGCTGATTGACGGTGATAGCGCAGCGGAACCCGCTTACTCTTTTTTGATAACTGAGACTGATGGGATGTTGCAAGTCGATCCCACGCCGATGATTAGGCAGCTGGTCAACGATCTTGCAGGTCAAGTCACCGCTGCGCAAATCAGTGCCCGTTTTCACAACGGTCTGGCGCAAATGGTTCTTGATGTTTGCCGTACAATAGTTGTTGAACAGGGCCGTTTGCCGGTCGCTCTTTCCGGGGGTGTTTTTCAGAATCGTTATCTGACTGAGTTGACAGCAAAACTGTTGCGGCAGGAAGGTTTCGAGGTGTTGTTACATCGACAGGTGCCGCCGAACGATGGTGGTTTGGCGTTGGGGCAGGCAGCAATCGCCGGTGCTATAGCAGCGCCTTAAAAATCATTCTGATCGCTAAAAAGGTAATGAGAAGCTTGAAGATATTTTT
>CALZLE010000304.1 GCA_945788205.1 uncultured Desulfuromonadales bacterium | reverse complement strand
CTGCTGAGCACCAATATCGGCATTCATGATCCCGGACAGGCGGCCCGACTGATTCAACTGGCCGATAACTATGGCATGGACGCTATCTCTTTGGGGGGAACCATATCTTACGTCCTTTCTTATAACCAGCGCCATCCAGAGCAGCAGCTCTTTAACGGCGCGACTTTCGGCGATTTCAATAAAATTCGCGAACTGATCAGGCAAACCGGGGAAGGGCAGCTGCCCGAGCTTGGACAGGGATCTATGCGTCTATCGGAGTCGTTTCAGGAAACCGCTTATGCCTATCAGGTCAAAGGACTTGAGCTGGCAGCTTACCAGCCGGAGACCAATCCCGGCTACGCCTGGGCGATCGCTGGTGGCCATATGTCGATGGGCACCTACGGCATGCTGATCCGCGAAGGCAAGGCTGATGTTGACTCCTGGGTTCCGGCGATAACTGAAACTAAACTGCAGATCGTCGGTTTCGATATGATCGGCCTGTGTAAGTTTTTTGATATTGTCAATGGCATCGGTACAGAAATGGTGCAAGCTTGCCTGAAAAGCGAGTTCGGTTTCGATGTTTCAACCGAAGATCTGAAGGCTGCCGTGCGCCGGGCATTTCTGCGCGGCATGGCTCTGGAGCTGCACCAGGGATACAGCAAGGCAGAATTCGCCCTGCCGGCTGAGGTGTTCGAATGCCCCAATGAAAATATCAACCTCCCACGGATCGCCACCCCTGAGTTTTTTGCCGCACTTGAGAAGAGGGTCTGGGAGATTTTTGAACCTGAGATGGTCGGGTTGCTGCCGGAGCGCTGACTGAAAAGAAGCACTTATTTTCAAGCAGATCGCCGTGATGGGTTATTTTTTTCCTTTCCATCCAACCGGTTTTCTGACATTATTGCAAAAGTTTTATATTTGATCGTTTTAACGGTGGTTTGGCTTATTTCGGCTCTATCCAGCTTGCCGCCTTTTCACTTCTACTTTTCAAAAACTCAAGGTCCTAAAAAATGCGAAATAAACACGAAGGGAGCGGGATTGTGCTGAAGTTGACAAGGTTATTTGTGGTCTTTTTAATATTGCTGCTGGCTGGTTGCGGGAAGCAGAGTGGGAGTGATTCGGATGATACGACAACGGTCACGACGGATACAACTCCTGCGCCTGAGGTTAGTGCGATTCAGTTGACAGCGTCCTTATCAGTGATCGGGACCAGCAGCACCACGAATATTACCGCCAGGTTACTTGATGATAGCGGACAGCTTATTACTGATGAGAAGACTGTTACTTTCAGCCTGGATAATCCTACCCTTGCGTCAATCATTTCCCCTGCGACGACATCTACTGGGTCGACATCTCAGACTTTAACCTCCGGGAACACTGAAGGAACTGTTGTTGTAACCGCATCCGTTGACAACGCCACTGCAGATGTAACCATTCAAATCTCTGACCAAGCATCTGCTGACACTATCAATGTATCGGCTAACCCTGGAACAATTACAGTTAATGGAACATCAGTCGTTAGTGCAACAGTGCTTGACAGTAACGGGTTGCCATTGCCTGACGGTACCACTGTTAATTTTAGTGTAAACAACACCAGTCTCGGAACAATAGTGGCTTCTGCTGCAACGGCTGGTGGTGCTGGGGTTGCTCAAGCGACATTCTCCGCAGGTGCGACCCAGGCTGGCACTGCCACAATCACTGCCACATCGGGTAGTGCTTCAGGCAACACAACGCTTGATGTGATTGGGGCAACCGCAGGAAGTATTGAGTTTGACTCCGCTACCCCTCAGATTGTCGTTATCCAAGGTGCAGGGGGGCAGGAGACCTCTGAAGTCAAATTTCTTATAAAAGACTCATCGGGAAATCCGATTGCTACCAGTGAGACTGTGCGCATGGTTCTTTCAGGGCCAAATGGAGGAGAGTACCTTGGTGACACCCCTGGTACCACCACTTTAGATGTTGGTACAGTGGCTGGTTTTGCATCGGCAGTATTACATAGTGGTACGATTCCGGGGACTGCAACAATAAATGCAAGCATTTTAGGTACCTCACCGGTCCTATCCACCTCGAGCGGTGTTATCGCCATCGGTGGTGGGGTGCCTTCTGAGGGGCATTTCACAATTTTGACCGATAAGTTCAACCTTGAAGGTCTGAACTTTGGGAATGTGCAAGCTCAAATTACTAGCTTGATTGCTGACCGTTACAGCAATTTCAATGTTCTTGAAGGAACCACCGTTTCTTTCTATTCTGAGTGTGGCGCCATTGACCGGGCTGTAGCCTTGGATGCAAATGGTGCAGGTAGCGTGACCTTCAGAACGCAGAACCCAGTACCTGAAAATGTGGTCCCTGATGCTTTGGGAACTGGTGCAGGTTCCTGTGGAGATGTCTGCACCAGTGAAAATGCTTTTATTTCTGCTTTCAATACTGCGTTTGGAATTGACATCACCAGCTCGGGAAATACCAACCCACGTGACGGTCGCTGTACTATTATTGCTGTTGCCGATGGTGAAGAAGAGTTTACTGATACCAACGCCAGTGGAGACTACGAATTTGGTGAGCCTTTTGTCGATACTTATGATGATATCCACCAGGACAAAGACGATGACAGTCAATCTGTTGATCCAGTTGTGGCTGGCAATCCTTACGACCCTGCCTTTGAAGATCTCATCATTGACAGAGACGAAATGGGTGATTTTGATGGTATGGACGGCAGCTGGGACGACAATAAACGAATTGCGGGCAGAATTAATTTGCTGATAACTGGTCAACCTACATTGACTCTTTCAGCGAATGCCCTAAACGTCGCGGATGGAGGGAGCCAGACCATTCTTTATTCGGTTCATGATGTAAATTATAATCGACCGATAGGCGGCAGTACCGTGGCTGTTGCTCTTGACGGCGCCGGGACTTTGGCTGGAACTACAAGCAATACTTATCTTGATAGTAATTCTCTTGGCTCGCCGATCTATTCTGTCACTGTTAGTGATGACGATCCGGGGGATGCTGATCCCGCGGAAGTTGGCTCGCTTGATTTTACTTGGGTTTGGAAGGGGGGCACCTTCTCATTCTCAATCCCTGTAACAGTTGATTAAACTATAAGAAAGCCAAATGGGGCCCGCTGAAAAGCGGGCCCCTTTCTAGTAAGGCTTTCTCAATTTGGAATTAATGATCTTTGCAGTTTTTTGACAATTTCATTGAGGCATGCACGCGAAGATGTAATTTGCTGAAACTTTTTATAGGTGGGTTCCCGCTCCGAAAGTAGCTGGGTAATTTTAAGCAAGGGATTTCTCTCGCTTAGAAGTGGCCGACTCCCCGGCTGCCGCGAAACCCGCTCCAAAATCTCCTCGGGAGTCGCTGTCAAACAAAAGATCTTTCCGGTTTTCTCCAAAGCAACCACATTCTCCGGATTCATTACCAGCCCGCCGCCAGTGGCAATCACCAAACCTTGCTGATCGGCCAGCTCTTGTACTAATTCTGCCTCAAGCCGGCGAAATTCTTCCTCTCCATCCTCGGCGAATATTTGCGGAATGCTCTTGCCAACCCGCTCCTCGATAACATGATCGGTATCGATAAAGGTGTAGCCGATTTCTTTGGCGAGCAGGCGACCGATGGTGCTTTTGCCGGTGCCCATGAAGCCGGTCAGGATGATATTTTGCCTGGTCATAAAACCCCTTATAATCTCTGAGTGTTGGGACATCACGATAGGAAAATGCTCAGCGACTGTCAAGCTGTGCTGAACCAGTGACTGTGGCACCAGGAAGATTATTTTTCTGTTACTCCCGCTTATTTGCTTGGCAGCGCCCGACCTTTTTGGCATAATCGCCCGGTTTTGCAAAAATAACGATAAATAAAGGGTTTAACTCATGTCGGAAAAGATTCGCAATATCGCCATTATCGCCCACGTTGACCACGGCAAGACCACTTTGGTCGATGCCATGCTGATTCAATCAGGGGTGTTTCGGGAAAACCAGGCGATCACCGAGCGGGTGATGGACAGCAACGATCTTGAAAAAGAGCGGGGGAT
>CALZLE010000303.1 GCA_945788205.1 uncultured Desulfuromonadales bacterium | reverse complement strand
GGCCAGGTGGTTATAGATGACACGGTCTGTCACTGGGAGAAACTGGCGTTGCTTGCACACACCACACTTGACGCGAGGTTTCCCGCAGACGCCTGGTCGCCATTCATTCTTACAGGCCGGAGAATATCCTGATCCGCCTTTACTTGATTCCCAGCGAACGGGGTAGATGTCGGTCCGTCCGCGAAAGAGCCGACGAAACATGGCAATTTTCTCTTCTGGTGAATACTGTTGGGCGGGCGTTTCGATGCAGGGGGCTGGTTCAGGAGCAGACCTTTCCACCTCCCAGGGGATATTGTGGGCAGCCAACAGTTTTTTGAGGCGCGTATTCTCCCGTTGAAGCTCGACACAATGTGGGCAACTGCTTCCGTCCTTAACTCCCATAGTCTTACCGCCTTCCCGATGGAGCTGAGCGAATCAGTTTCTCCCGTGCCTTTCTCATCCCGGTGAAAATCGGATCGGCAACAGCATCGGGGAATGAGCCGGGTAATTGGCTGCTGACTTGGTCTATCACCTGATCCAAGCGTCCCAGGACCTCAGTGATGATCTCCTCCATACCGTCTGCAGGAAAGTGGCAAGCCTTTGCCGTTGAGAGCCAGTGACGATAGAGCATGGCGTTCCAGTCGTAATGCCGGTTTTTGCCCGTCAGCGCCATCGCCATCTTCAGCCGGCGTTGCTCAAGCTGTTTCTTGGCCACCAGGGGAAAGGCGGAAATCACATCATAAAGCGGTGTCAGCTTGAAGCCACCGCCCGGACGCAGAAAGATGCTGAAATTCTTGGCATGGCCGTCAATGGCGGCCAGCAGCCAGAAGACCAGATTCGCAGTCATGAAAAGGTGCCGGTCGGTCAAGCTGTTTGTTGACCCTAGTAAAAGATCCATGATCTGCGAAAAACCGGGACCGCCATCGCCCTCATATTTCAGCGCTGGCGGAATATTCAGGGCCTGGCACATGTCTTCCTGCGGCAGACGGATAAGCCAGGACTTGTCCGTTGCCCAGCGACGATCGAATCGCTCGACTACCAGGGCTTTTGTGCCGGCAAAGGAGAGCATTTCCGTATCCGCAACGGGAAGCCCGAAGGCCTTGAGGATGGCATGGCAAAGCCATTCGTTTTCTACACTGTCGGAGAGATCCATGCCGCTGTGTTCTATGCGGCCGATCGGCAGTTTGAAAATATGGCTGGTCGGCGTTGTCCCCAGCGGCAGATGCCATTGGTCCGAGAGTCTGAGAAGGGCGGTTTTCTCCTGTGCTCCTGCGACCGAGATGCGGAAATCTTTATCCTCGCGCATCCCCAGGGGCATGGTCCGATAGTTTTTCAGGGTTTCGGCAATTGCCGCATCGCTGAGCGGCTCCGCTTCAATTTTTCTGACATCAACCTGGCTGTCTTCCGGAAGGATCTGCAACGCTCCGACGCAGTCCCTGCCGACGTGCCACAAGAGATCAAAGCCTCTGTTCGAGGCAGCTCCGAAGCTTCTTTGAATCCGGTTTCTGATCGGTTGACTGTCTGGAAGCAGGTTGTCGAAAAAGTTTTCAACCGTATCTCCCGCGTAAGCCTGATCAGCCAAGGGCATCGAGAGGGACAGAGGACGTCCTGAGGTGCTTGCGAGCCAGGACTTATCATAGCTGAATTCGAGCCTGCCGTTGGCGGCGCGGGTCAGGGTTCCGACCTTTTCCCCATTCATGTAGGCGAACAGCTCTGCTCTTTGGCGTTTGCGACCCATTTACCAGTTGTCCCCTCCGCCCTGATCCATTGTCTTTTCCCGCGGGGCTATGGTCATTTCCATCTCCAGCGCCGCCATCAGGCGAAACAGGGTGTCAATGCGGGCATTGGACTCTCCTCGCTCAATGCGTGACACCATGGCCTGGGTGATCCCGACAAGATTTCCAGCCTGGTCTTGGGTCAGCCCTATTTTTCTTCTGGCTGATTTGAGAATCTGGCCTAGAATTTTGGGCGAGGTGGCTTTTTGCATTGTTTCGAACTCCGCTGCTCATATCGAATTACGTATAAAGAAAGAATATGCCTAGTTCAGCATAAAGTCAAATTATGTCTAAAGAGATATAGGGCTGAGATATGTTTAATTCGATATGAGTGGTGGCCAGCCTGGATGTATGAGCCCCTGGGGGGATATCTCAGGCCTTGAGGGCCACCAACAGGAGAACTTCCTCCCAGTGCTGGTTTCTGACCGACACGGGGAGCCAAAAAAATATGATGCCCGATTTCCTTCGAGAAATTCGGCCATTTTTATTTTCTGTTGGCTATAGGCAATCTTTTCGATTCTTTCTCCCCTTTGGCCAAATGCTCTAAAAATCAATTGGTTGCAGAGTTCGAGTCTGGAATGGTGTTATTTGCTTTTTCGGTCTCTGATTTCATTGGCTGACGACATACCCCATCGCCTTGTAGCCGCGCAGGCGTTTATCCCACATGCGGGCAAGCTGAGCATGGTCATGTTCATATTAGTCGTAGATATGGACATCTGACTTATGGCTGTGTTCACGTTGTAAGCGCCCGGCATATTGTTGCAGGGTTCCTTTCCAGGAAATCGGCAAAGCGAGGAACAGCGTATGGAAATGACAACCTAAAATTGACCACCTGTGCTAACCGAATTTTGACCACCCCGAGCGTTGGACGTAGTGCTGGGTGACAGGGGATCATCCAGCGACAATCTCTGTTCCACATGACCGATAAACAATGAACACCTTGAGACGTGGTCAGCGTTTATCCGGTCGGCAAAGTCCCCAACCTGAGTTCTGTTATCTCAGG
>CALZLE010000302.1 GCA_945788205.1 uncultured Desulfuromonadales bacterium | reverse complement strand
CTTTTTAGGCATAATGATGTCCATCAGGATCAAATCGTAGGTAGAACTTGTGGCCTTGAGGACACCTTCTTCACCGTCATGCGCCAAATCGACACTGAATCCTTCTTCCTCCATGCCTTTTCTGATAAAGGAGGCAACTTTAATTTCATCTTCAACAACGAGAATGCGCATTAGATCTCCTGTGGAGTCGTTAGTTGACTAACAATAGCTATTGAAATTGTTAGAGAATATCAAACTAAAAGCTAGCAGGATGGGAGAGCCTATGCAAGGTGAATTATCGTAGGCTAATTTTGCAAGAAATGCAGGATGGGAATTTACCGCAATGCGCGATATTAAGAACATACTCGATCTGTCTAATTTTCTGGCCGTCAAAACAATATTGTACAACTTACAAGAGACTTTCGGTTTGGGGAGAATTCCAAGAGGAAATCGGTCTCTTCCTCTGTCCTATAAGTCAGCACCGGTAGGTCCCACTCACAATTCTTCTTAGTAGAAACAACTTAATGACCTAATACGGGTTTTACAACTTTGGTGACATAAGGGCTTGTCATCGAGCGAACCAGCGCACTGTAGTTCAGTTGGAAGGTCACTTCTGTACCGACAGAAAGATCGTCGCTGGCGGACTCCAGGATCAGATGGTCACTGCTGCCGCCCATAACGTCTATTCCGACAACTGCTTGCAGGCTATCCGGGTCGGTATCTTGTCTTCCAATGGCAAGGATGGCTTGCGTGACCTGCCCCCGATCTGCCACGACGGGCGTCTCGCCGAAAGCATTTTGGGCAATTTGGCCTGTTGGCAAAGTCGGCTTGATCTTCGATTCGATGACTTCGGCAGTTAACGTGATAGCATCGGTGTGCAGTCCGTCAAGTGGTTGTCGATGGAGGGTTTCGCAGCCAAGCAGGATAGCTTCACCCAGGCGCAGGTCGTTGATCCGGCCGATCTTCGCACCGCTAAGCGCCCACTGCAGGTTGGCAGAATTGCCTCCCGAAACGATCTCGATCTTCAGGCCGAGGGTCGTTTCGATCAGCTCAGCAAGTTCGCTCAGCATTGCCATGTTCCGGGCGTCAGGTGCAACCCCACTTCGACAAGCTAGATTGGTGCCGATCCCTTTGAAATCGATATTCGGTAGGCTGATCGTCTCGCGGACGCAGGCCAGCAGGTCATCAGGCATGATCCCTTCACGGAGATCTCCCAGTTCCACCATGAGAATCACCCCGTGGCGGCTAGCTTTTCGCGCTTCAAGTGAGAGCTTTTTGATAACCTCGATTTCAGTGTTGCAGCTGATATCGGCAGACCTGACGACCCTTTGCGCCTGGCTCAGCATTGGTGAGCGGATTAATGTCATCGCTGCTGACTGTTGTCCAATACGCATCGATTCAATATTTTCGATGCGTGAGTCACCCAGCCTTTTTACCCCCGCACCAATCAATGTCTCAGCAATCGCGGCGTAACCAAGGGATGCCTTGGTTACGCCAGTCACCGAAATGCCTCGCTGTCCCAATTGTGCTACCAGGGAGCGGGCATTATGACCGATTTTGTCGAGGTCGATTTCCAGCCTCGGTGCCGGCATCATGCGCAGGCGACCTGAGTCCTTTTGAGAGTCGGGAAGGCAGCAAGGACCATTTCCACCAAATTCTCTGATGATCGCGTCAGGGCATCTGTAACTGGAATGCCGAGTTCCTGCTCGTACTGGGAGATTGACTCACTCACTTCGGTGTCGTTCATCTTTTCATGGTTGATCGTCAGGCCGATGATTTTGGTATCGGCGAAGGTCTCGATAAGATTGATTTCACTGGCCGGTGTCGGCATTGCCATTTTTTCAAAGTCGCAGCGCTCGCTTCGCCGTGGCGCATGCTGTAACACAACGCCGTTGGGGCAACAGCCACGGAGGATAAAAGAAGTAGAAGAGAAGGCCGGATGACTCAGGGCACCTTGTCCTTCGACGACGATGACATCGGGACTCTCGTTTTCAAAGGCGCTGAGAACGGTTGCTTCCAGTTCACCTGCGCAGAATTGCGAGGGGACGGCATCGAGAGCAACGCCGTAGCGTGCCCCCTGGATTAATCCTGTCTGCCCGGTACCGATCATCACCGTTTTGATTCCTGCTTCATTCAGGGAACTGGTGATTATATTGGCGGTGGTGCGTTTGCCAATGGCGCAGTCTGTGCCCAGAACAGCGATAACCGGGCAAGTGACCTCGGCGATCCGGCCGCTGAAAAGATGCAAATCTTTTTTGTCGCGTGGTTTGCGAATATCAAGAATTTCTACCTTGCTGGAAATACATGCGGCAGCAAAAACCGGATCATCATTCAGAAACTCATGCAGTCCATTAACGATGTTCATTCCGTGGCTCATCGCCTCAAGCACCAGGCCGCGCTCATGCTTCGAAAGCATGCCGCTCGATGGTGCCATACCGAAAATGAAGAAATCAGGGACTGAACCAGCCTGTTCCAGGGCATCAGCGAGGTCGCGACAAACGGGAATCGCGTTCGGCTGGTTATCGAGGATCATACCTGTATCAAGCCCTGCTTTTTCACTGTCGATAACCGAAAGAATTTTATATTTCTCTGAGCGTCTAATCAGGCCATTGGCGGTTTTTCCGTCGATATCACCAAAATTCGCTTCACAATAGACGATTGCAGTGGCAACTCGTGAATCGCCTTCTCTGGTGCGAAATGGTACGGATTTCACATCTTGGGTTTTAGTAACAGGTTTAAGGGTGGGTTCAGGCGAGTTTAAAGGCACGACGGGCGGGACGACTAGCATAGCTACTCCTTTGAGTATAGGTCTCAGAGGAGGCGACGAGATCGTTCCGACCAGAATTGGCCGATTGTCAACGAGTGGTCCCAACTAAGGTTGGATGCTGTGGAAATAAATTCCCACTGGGCGGGTTTCATTAAAGAGACTACCACACTGCGACATAAACTGTTGGGAAATAGCTGAAAAATCGACGATTAAGAAATTTAACCGTGAAACTTGTCACAAATTATCGCTATTCAGTCAGTTTTGTCGTCTGGGGAGGAAAAGAAAAAGATCACAATTCCCAGGATGGTATATGATGAACGTTGCCGGCAGCAGATGAGCGACTATTTATCCTAGAAAAAGCCAGCAGGTTTCTTTTCTTCGCTTCTCTCTTTTTACTTTCTCTTTCCGGCACGGATTTCACCATGAGTTTCAATGTCCTAACTGCTGAAATTTCCCACGAAACTAATTCTTTCAGTCTGCACAAAACCGGCAAGCAAGCGTTCATGGCCCGTTATGCCCTGATGGGCGCAGCAGCTATCACCGAGCGTGGCGACGAGAATACAGAACTGGCCGGTTTCCTGGATGCTGGCCGTGTGCACGACTGGCAAGTCACTCATGTTCTGAGTGCCGCCGCTGGGCCTAGTGGAAAAATCAGACGCAAAGCCTTCGATTGGTTGTCCGAGCCGATTCTTTCCAGCATCAGAGATCATCAATACGACGGGTTGCTGCTCGGTTTGCATGGTGCTATGGGGCTCGATTTTCGTGAAGATGGCGAAGGTGAACTGCTGCGGCGTATCCGCAGTTTAGTGGGTAGCGAAATGCCGATTGCCATCACACTGGATCCACATGCAAATGTCAGCAGACGGATGTGCGAATTGGCGGACATCATTGTTTCATTCAAAACCTATCCACACATTGATATGCGTGACATCGGTCGCCAAGCAGGAGATATCCTTCAACGGACCATGGCTGGCGAAATAACGCCGCACACAATTCGCGTCAGTCGACCAATGCTCGAAGAAGTGAACGGTGGTCGTACCGATATTGGGCCAATGATCGAGCGCATTGCCGCAGCACGAACCTATGAACAGCAGGCCGATGTTTTTGCCGTAAGCATTAATGCCGGGTTTGCCAGCGCCGATGTCAGGGAGGTTGGCCCAACGGTGACAGTGACCGGGCAGGGGGATTTTGTTGCACACAAAGCCTTTGCGGAAACGATCGCTGATGATATCTGGAACCGACGCTTTGAAGTTCTCAACGACTATCTCAGCGTCACCGAGGCGGCTGCAATTGCTGCGGCCTACGAACCTGACAACGGGCCGCTGATCATTGCAGACTATGCTGACAATCCAGGGGCAGGGGGCTATGGCGATTCAACCGATCTGCTGCGTAAATTGCTCGATGTGGGGGTGACCAAAGCTTGCTTTGCTCCCATGGTGGACGGAGAAGTCGTGCAGATGCTGAATAATTGCATGGTCGGCGATCGGGTTCAGATTGAACTAGGAGGAAAAACCGATCCAGAGTTTGGAGGTGGTCCACTTTCAGTAGAGGCCGAACTCATTTCTCTTAGTGACGGGCACTTTACTGGAGATGGGCCAATGATCCATGGGCTCCACGGTAGTTTCGGCCCCAGCGCTGTTATCCGTGTCGATGGCATTGAAATATTGGTGGTCACCATCCCTCGCCAAATACTTGATTTGCAGCAATTTAAAGCCTTTGATATCGACCCACAGAGCATGGATGTTGTGGCGCTAAAGTCGATGCAACACTTCCGCGCAGCGTTTGAACCGATAGCGGGGCAAATAGTCGTCTGCGACAGCGGTGCACTTTGCACCCCACGCTACGGCCGATTGCCCTACCGTAACGTGCCAAGACCGATTTTCCCACTGGACCAGGTAGACATGTGAGTTATCATCGCTGATTGAAAAATGGAGTCTGTTGAGAAATATAGTTATAAAGGTTTTGACGTGTTACAGAACCGTCCTACAAATCACCTGTTTAAACATGAGAAAAGCCCATGATTACCGGATCATGGGCTTTCTCGGAATAGGGTATCAATCGAACATCGATTTACTGGATGTGGCGACATATAGTAACGCTCGATCTGTCCGATTTTCTGACCCGCAAAACAATGCAGAACAACTTTCAGTACACTCTTGACTGATCGATAGTTTCGGACTGAAATTACCCTCGATCGCTGTCCAACAAGTGGGTTTTTGTTGGAATCGGGCCGGTCAAAACAATCTATATATGATAATCATTGGCTTGGGCGGTATCGACCCTATCAAAACTGAATTTACTACATATAAAAAGTCTTCGCTTCTTATCATTCCCCACTACCCAATAGGGTTATTCGACTTTTGCAAAAGAAATTTCGCCGGGGGAAATGTCATATTCTTGAGACACAAAAAGGTCTACTCGCATAAATTTTACCTTAATCACCCTTCTTTTGGACAGTGGCAATTCACACATCAAGAGATCGTCAAGATTCCCCTCACAACTTGAGTTTTAATGAATACTTGGTAGTAGTTTATTGTGAGCTTCTAGATTGAGTTCCTGATCAAAGCTAAGATAATTGACAGGACTGCACTCTAGGGATGGATAATTACAGGGGGATTAGCATGGAAACGACTGGAATGGTTAATAACGATTCGCAAAAACCCAGAATTTCCATACCAACCTTTGTCGTAAATCAACCAGCTTGGCTACGTCTCGAAGATCAGCTTAAATGGTACGGTTCTGCAAGTCGTAAATGCCAGAACATGTACAAGAAGTTGAAAATAGCTCAAGTGGCATTAGCAGCCCTGATCCCGGTGATGAGCCTGCTCCCGGAAGGTCCTGCCAAATTGAGCATGGCACTTTCTGGAGCCGCTATCGCGGTACTTGAAGCGATTCAGCACATGAACCAATACGCAACCTACTGGGTTCAATACAGATCGACCGCCGAACGCCTCAAGCACGAAAAGTTCCTTTTCCTCTCTGTTGCTGGCCCCTATCGAGAACTGACAGAGCCAGAACGGGTGACCCTTTTGTCTGAGCGGGTCGAAGAGCATGTCTCTACCGAGCATGCCTTATGGGTCAGCGAGACTAAAAAAACGGCTGTTCCTGGGGAGAGGGAAGGGAAATGATGAAAGACTTCTGCAATGATTCGGCAAATATTGTCATAGTTGATATTGTATTTATACATTCAGACAGAGGGGAGCCAGATGGGCTTTGAAAGGCATCTTTTTATTAGTTACGCCCACATCGATAACCAGCCGCTGACTCCAGAACATCAAGGTTGGATAACACGTTTTCATCAGTCTTTAGAAGCCATTCTGAGCATGCGAATTGGGCAAAAAGCCGTAATTTGGAGAGATGATAAACTTCAGGGTAATGATGTCTTTGCTGATGAGATCATTGATCAATTTGATCATACTGCACTGTTGATTTCAGTTCTTACTCCACGATATGTCAACTCACAGTGGTGCACTCGTGAAGTTAGTGAGTTCTGCAGAAAAGCAGAACGTAATGGTGGACTGGTTGTCGAAAATAAATCCCGCGTATTTAAGGTTCTGAAAACTCCTGTCGATTCTCAAGATCTCCTCCCGGCAGTAGTAAAAAACATGCTGGGGTACGAGTTTTTCACAATGGAAGATGGAGCACCTTTGGAACTTGATCCTGCCTACGGAGAAAAGTTTGCTCATGATTATAATCGTAAGGTTGGGGTCTTGGCATGGGATGCTGCACAATTGATAAAAAAGCTTGAATCAGCATCTGAAAATCCTGAAAAAAGTTATGACGAATTGAGCGGTGCAAAGGAAACTGTTTATCTTGCTGAATGCAGCCATGACCTACGTGATGCCAGAGAGATTTTGGAGACCGATTTAAGGTTCCACGGATACGAAGTTCTTCCAGTCCAACGGTTGCCGCTGGACAACGAGGAGAATTATGTTGAGTCGTTAAAGCATATGCTTTCGCGCTGTAAAGTTTCCATCCATCTTATTGGAAGTAGTTATGGCTTTGTTCCAGACGGCCCAAACCAGAAATCCACAGCTGTGATTCAGAACGAAGTTGCAGCACTGCACTGCAAAAACAGTCCCCTGCAACGCATAATCTGGTTGCCTGAGAACACTCAACCTGAACCAGCCCAGCAAAAATTCATTCAAGCACTGCATGAGGAAGATAATGCCCAGTTCGGAGCAGATCTGATAACAGGCGATATTGAAGAACTGAAGTCTGCGATACATGGCACATTGAAAATTCTAAAAAATAGTGCCTCAGCAAAACAAGAAACGCGGCAAGTTGATAAATATAGTTCCAAGTTAATTTATTTGATTTGTGTTGCGGAAGATAGGAAGGCCACTATTCCCTTACGAAAATTTCTCAAGTCTAAAGAGTATGAAGTTGCGATACCAGCCTTCGAGGGAAAAGCGGGAGCAGTTCGGGAGGCCCACCATAAACTACTGAAAGACTGTGAAGTCATCATTGTTTTCTACGGTGCCGGTGACGAAGCATGGAAGCGTACGACAGATAACGAGCTAAAAAAAATAAAGATTTACCGAGGGAAAAAACCGTTGCTGGCCAAATATACCTATTTAGCACTGCCCAAAACAGTTGATAAGGAAGACCTTATTGAACTGGAAGAACCCAACATTGTAAATGGAATTAACGGATTTTCTGAGACATTGTGGAACGATTTCTTTCGGCACCTTAATTCGGATAAAAGAAACAAATGAGCATTAGATCTGGAAACGTACCGAATCTAAATCCTTTTCCAGGCTTACGGCCGTTCAAAGAAGAAGAGGAACATCTGTTCTTTGGTCGAGAAAGCCAAGTGGATGCCATGGTGGACAAATTGGCTGCGAACCGTTTTCTGGCTGTAGTGGGTGCATCAGGATGCGGGAAGTCTTCCCTGGTCAATTGTGGTTTGAGACCGGGCCTTCGAATGGGCCTAATGCCAGAAGCT
>CALZLE010000301.1 GCA_945788205.1 uncultured Desulfuromonadales bacterium | reverse complement strand
CGAGCTTAAACGGATGCTGATTGTTCTGGGCATGCAGAATGTCAGAAAAATTATTATCACCAGTGCAGTGCAGAACTTTTTCAGCAAGATGGTAAAAAAATATGGCCGTCTTACCTATCAATTCTGGCTCCGGTCACTGGTTTGCGCACACCTTGCCGAAAAATTTGCGCATAAAATTGGCTCTCAGAAAAGTGACGAAGCGTACCTTGCAGGGCTACTGCATCAAATCGGCATTCTGCTGCTGCTGGTTAACTACGAGGACAATTATAAAAAGATTCTTGAACAATACGAGACGACGGAGAATTTCCAAAAACTGGAAAGAGACAACTATGGAATTGATCACTGTGAGGTTGGAGCAGCGTTGGTGGAAAGTTGGCAGCTTGACTCACTGATGTCAGACGCGATTCTTTTTCAAAATGTCGATTCCCAGGAGTTGCTGAACTCGCCCACGCTATTAAAAATTGTTGCTGTTTCTCGCTCCCTCGCATCTCCCCCCGACATCGAAGCAAGAGAAGAAGATATCAGTAAAGCGGAACTGCTGCTGCAAATATCTCAGGACACCGCTCTTGAATGCTTATCAGAGGCCTTGGATGACAGCCGTAAAGTCCTTTCGGAACTTGGTTTTGCAGCCAATGTCAGTTTTGCTGAAGCGGCTGATGAAACTAACGCAAAAAAAATCCGCGAACAAAAGGATGATGAGCTGGCAGAACAGGTCAAAAACATCACCCTCACCTACTGCTTTATTAATGGTGAAACCAAGGATATCGAAAGCCTGGTCAAAGAGCTGAGGATCAATTTTGAGCTCCTGTTTAATCAGAAAAAAATCCTCTTCATTCGCCTTGACTCTGACAAACTCATCCCGTTCAACGACCGCAGAATTGGCAAACTGGACGAGATCAGCTTTACCCTTAAAGATCAAAACAGCGCTATCGTCAAAAGCCTGCTTGGTAGAAAAATTCTTGACTCTACCAACGAGCCTTGCTCCATAGCAGACAACCAAATTATCCGGGTCATGGGAGCTGACTGCGCTAGCTTTCTCCCGATCTACAGTGGAGCTGAAAACATCGGCGTATTAGCCATCGGCAGCAGCCGACAAGAGCTGCCGCAGCTCAAAGAGAAATATTCTCTGGTACAACTTCTGCTCAAAGAAATCAGCAAAAAATATGCTGCGGTTCGTTCACCTGAAGACCCTGAAGAAAACATCAGCCTGACAGATTTCAACAAAATTGTGCATGAAGTAAGAAATCCGCTCACAATTATCAACAACTACCTCTACATTCTCGGCAAAAAACTGGATATCGACCACCCTGCCAAAGAGGAAATCAACTTTATTAAAGAGGAAATTGAGCGCGTTGGGACAATTCTTGCCAAAGCCAGAGACCGCGAACAATACGTCAGCGGGGCAAAACATACAGACGTTAACAAGTTGCTGGAGGAACTGAATAATTTCTTCAAAAACTCACTTTATCTGGAAAAATCTATCAACTCTAAGCTGGGAATGGATGACAGCATCCCGCTGTTAAAATGTCCGGAAAACAAACTGAAACAAGTATTTATCAACATCATCAAAAACGCCGTTGAGGCATTGCCAGCAGCAGGGAATATCGAGATAACCAGCCGCGACAACTGCTTCCAAAACGGTAATCAGTTTATAGAAATCACAATCAAGGATAATGGGCCCGGCATTCCCGCAGAGGTTCTTAAAAAGCTGTTCAGACCGGTAGAGAGCACCAAAAAGGGGCACTCTGGTTTAGGGTTGTTTATTGTCGGTGACCTGATCAAGGAAATGTCTGGCAGCATCTCTTGCTATTCGAGCCAGGAAAACGGTACTGAATTCAAAATTCTTCTCCCCCGCCTTGTGGCGGAGACTTAAGCGGCACAGGAAACTGCATGTTTGATTTGACACATATAGCTGGAGGGAGAGCATCATCTGCACCGATTGAGGTTTTGATCGTCGATGACGATCCACGTATTTGCAAAAGTCTGCAACAGATCCTTTCAGTTGCGGGGCTCAACTGCTCGTACGTCGTTGGCGGTTTCGCGGCATTACGGGCATTGGAGAAGAAAGATTATCAGCTGATTCTGCTCGATCTGAACATGCCGAATATCGGTGGCCTCGACGTTATTAAACACATCAGCAGCAACAATATTGACACCAACGTTATTGTCGTCAGTGGTGAACTGGAACTGAACAAAGCCATTGAAGTACTAACCGGCGGTGCCCAAGACTTTATCCGCAAGCCCTACTCTCCGGATGAGCTGCTCTTTTCCATTAAAAACGTACTGGAAAAGCGAGCGCTGGCAATTGATAACCGAAAGATGGTCGAAAGGCTCAAAGAATCCGAGGCCTTGCACAAGTTTATTGTCCACAATTCTCCTGACCTGCTTTACATGCTTGATCAAAAAGGCTTCTTCTCTTTTGTGAATCGCAACCTGATCAAAACCCTCGGCTACACAAAAAAAGAATTCATCGGCAAACATTTTTCAGACTTCATTCATCCAGCTGATTTACAACGAGCCACCTATTTTTTCAAGAACCAGAAATTGCCTAAGGGGACCAAAAAAGTTGAACTGCGCCTGCAGTGCAAAGACAGCCGCTCTCTATTGCATGTGGAAGTCAGGGCGATGCAGGTGGAAAAAAACTTTGCCGGCGGCTATAAACTCAGCAGTAATGGTAATGCAGAAAAAAGCGAACAGTTTCTAGGGACATACGGCGTTGCTCGGGACATTACAGAAAAAAAACGTGCAGAAGAAATTATCCGCTTTCAGCACAATCACGATTTGCTGACCGGCCTGCCGAACCGCAATTTACTCAACGACAGAATTTCGATTCTGCTCAGTCACGCCAAACGTAAAAAAGAAAAGCTGGCGGTTCTGTACATCGATATCTACCGCTTCAAGCTCATCAACGATACCTACGGCCAGTCTGTCGGCGATGACGTCATTCAATACGTTGCTGCTCTGCTTGAAAGATGCACCCGAGAAGGTGACACTGTTGCCAGAATTGGCGGTGATGAATTCATCCTTCTGTTATCGTCGCTCAAGGCGGAGCAGGATGCCACCATCGTCGCCAATAAAATTATTCAGGAATCGACTTTTCCGTTTAGATACGGTGACGATGATATTCACATCACCCTCAGCATCGGATTGGCTCTCTACCCCGATAACGGCAGCACCAAAGAGCAGCTGATTAGAAACGCCGACATTGCGGTTTGTAACTCCAAACAGACCTCAAGTAGCAACATTTGCCTCTATAATCCAGACCTGCAGAATAATAACAGCAACAAAGTCTTTACCGAAAACCTGATCCGCAACGCCATCAGCAATGAGCAACTCGATATCTACTATCAACCGCAAATCAACCTCTCCTCTGGGGCACTGCATGCCGTTGAAGCACTCGTCCGTATCGACTCTCCTGAGTACGGGTTGGTTTTGCCAGCAGGCTTTATAGAAACAGCAGAAGAATCGAACCTGATCAACGAGCTGGGCGACTGCATTCTGGAAAACATATTCCACGATGCCCGTCAGTGGCATTGTGAAGGCGTCAACACGCAAATTTGCATTAACATCTCTGCAATTCAGTTAGCGATGGATGGATTTGCCGAATATTTGATGAGTAAAATTCGCGATTACAATCTACAACTGAATACGTTCGAGATAGAAATTACCGAGAATGTTCTGATTCAAAATATGGAAATGACACTGGCCAACATTATCAAACTGACGAATCATGGCCTTAAAATTGCCATCGACGATTTTGGCACCGGATATTCGTCTCTGAGTTATTTGGACCAGCTGCCACTCAACACCCTGAAGCTGGACAAATCCTTTATGAAAAAAATTGTGACTCCCGTTGATGACAACACAATTATCCCTGCGATGATCAACGTCTCCAGCGGCCTGCAACTTGATTTCATTGCTGAAGGAGTTGAAACCCGAGAACAACACGACTACCTCAAAACCCTCGGCCCCTGTATTGCCCAAGGTTATTATTACAGCCGCCCGGCCAACAGCCTGAAGACCTTTGATTTCATCAAAAACT
>CALZLE010000300.1 GCA_945788205.1 uncultured Desulfuromonadales bacterium | reverse complement strand
TTTCAGATCTTCAGTGTTGAGCATAAAAACCTGATTTGAACTGGTTGCCGCAACAGCCAAACGCCCCTGGCCATCATCAATATAAGCCATCCGCATTGGCCGATGGCCAACACGGTTCAGCGCCACGACCTTTCCCGCCGCCAGGTCTACTTTGAAAATTGCTCCAGCAGCTGCGTCTGAAATAAATGCGTATTTACCATCTGCCGAAAGCACCATATTCTTCGGTTCTATACTCCCCGACAAAGCGATCTGATCAACAAGTCGAGAGTTAAGGCAATCGTATACATAAATTGCCCGCCGACCGCTGCTGAGAATGTACAGACTGTGTCCATCTTCCTGCATGCGGATATCTGTTATCGGACCCGGAACGGAAAAAGCAGAAACGACCTCATTGATATCCATTCGCACCACATAAACAGTGTTGATATTCTTGCAGGCCACATAAAGCAGCTCACCACCTAAAGTCTGCCCCTGACCCCAAGCAGTAAAGCTTGAGGTCAGCTTACTACTGCGTGGGCGGTCAGTGATTAATTGCCAGTCGACAAATAAACATTTGCTGCTCCCTCTATCAAGCTCTAACGGTTCGGGAAGAGACAACACAAAAAACTCTTCTGGTTTATTATTTCCGCCAGCCTCTACGGGCAAACCTGAAAGCTTCAATCGCAGCCGACGGTGCTCACCGAGTGGAGCGACCGCTGCACCAACCAGAAACTGTTGAGCTTTGAGCTTTAAAAAGCTGATTTCGACCGGAGCTAAATCGAGAGAGATCCAAGCGCCATCAACCTCGACAGAAATTTCTTCCAAGCGAGCGTTCACATCCATTTCTGCCGGACCCGAAGCTGCCATATACACAGTTAGAACCGCCTGGTCAGATCGAGTTTGCAGATTTTTTTTAAGGCTCGATTGTGGGTTAGCAGCACAAGAGACAAGCAGAAACAGACAACAGAAAAGGATAAGACGTTGGACCATTTTTCAGCTCCCTGGCAAACCGGGTCGAACAACAAACCGAACGGTCATTAGCTTTTCGAGGTATGGCAGTAGACACAGCCGGCACCGGAGCTACCAGCGTAATCCCAGCGCAACAGCTTTTCATAAGGAGAACCATGCGCGCGATGGCAAGAGATACAGGTTATGATGGAATCACCGCCCTGCATAACATTCGACAACGGCAAATTGACCTGATTACTGGCAACCGGCACTGCAACCTGATACTGATTGGTTCCACCACCATACTGTCGATACTCGGTCCCGATCGCGGCATGAGACATATCGTAATCGACCGGATGCAGAGTCCAGACATCACCATTGCCCGTCTGACGATGAAAATCACCGTGACAACGGCCGCAAAGGGCGCTGATGGTCGATTTGTCAGTACTTTGATCAGAGCCCTTGTATTGATTGTGTGCCGTAGCAGTGGGTGTCAATTCCCACTCAGGGTCTTCATAACCGACAACACCGATCAGCATCCGATAACTTTTAGCCGACTCACTTGAGGCGGAGATTATTGCACCATCCATACCCGAGTGATGACCACCACGAATTGCGTTCGTTTCCAGGTTTTCAGAGTGGGTACCGTGGCAACCATAAGTCCCGGCGCAGGTTACTTGCGTCCCGGCAGGCCAGCTTCCTCCGCCAGGAGAACTGTTATCGATAGCCGTTGTGCTGCCAGTAAAGCCGGGTGGCGTCAACAAAGTTGTATCCGGAGAGGCAACACCGACAATATTGTGCCCTTTACGATCTCCCAAGGCGTTAGTGACCCAATGAAAGCTACCACCAGCAAGCGTGTTGGTGCCTCCCTCTGTTCCGGTCTGTCCGTAAAGCGGCTCAATTGAAGAGAGAACGTACGGCATCCCCCCAGACACATTGGCCCCGGTGTGACAACCCGCACAGTCAGTCACCAATAAAGCGGCATAGGGCCCGTCGTCACCCCATTCGCTCATCACCTGATTATTCTGGCTACGATGCATGGTGTGACATTCGGAGCATTTTTTGCTCCCCAAAGAAGCAAAACAGACCCCTGCGGAAAAGATTCCGACCAGCAGGAGAAAACAAGCGACCCGCAGCGCCTCTTTTTTTAATCTCGTCTTATGTCGTCTAGCCATAATCTTCATATCACCCTGCCAATGCCAAGACCTACCGCGTTAAGATGTCAATCCGGCCGTTCCCCTCATCCACTACACAGAGTTTTTCTTCCCAATCAAAAACCAGCTCCTTAGCATACCATAGCTGCCCATGTCGCTTGCCTTTTCCGAGGAAACTGAAGCGTAAATCACCGCTGGGGCCGAAGACGACAACGGTCCCGGCATGTCGGTCAAGGACATAGAACTGACCGGCACTGTCAACCTCGAGCGAAACGGGAAACTCCAGACCTTCCAAGGTCACTGCACCCGCCACTTCGCCAGCAACGCTAAACTGATGAATCGCTGCTGAAAGACCATCGAGAGCCCAGATCTGCTGCCCTTTCAGCTTGAAATCGACAAACCCTTTAAACTCTTTACCTCCAGAGTACTGCTGAACGACTGATAAATTATCATCCAACTGCAAAACTGCGCCCCGTCGCTGATCAAGTAGAAATAAGCGATTTTTTCCGTCAACAGCAACTTTAGCTGGAAGAATCTGCGCACCATCCGGATACTTGGGGGAGAAACGCTGAACCTTCTGTTGCCGGGGATTGATGTAAAGCAGTTCACTACTTGCTCGGTTGACCGCCCAGAGTGCTCCACTCGAGGTTCTGGCCATCGACAGCGGGGTTTTCAGCTCTCCGCCGGCGTTAAATGCAGCCAGAAATTTGCCATCTTTATCAAAAGAGACCAGCTGGCCACCTTCGGCGTCCACGACATAGTAGCGTTGCTTTACTGCATCAATCGACAATGCACTCGGCAAACCGAGCTTCACTCCAGAATCAGCGGCAGGCAACTGTCGCACATAATTCCAAGGGCCCGCGGCAAACAAGAGACTGCTTGAAAACAGCACCATCGCCATGGCGACGGCGGCAGACATTTTAAAACTCATTATTTTTTTCATAGCGGTCGCCTCCTAATAGCTCTGATGACACTGCACGCAAAGGCCACGTTCGCCACTGCCACGCAAGAAATAGCGGTAATCGGAGCCATCGTTGCCGTTGTGGCAGGTGAGGCAATCCATCGGCTGATTGTTGCGTGGATCGAGCGCATCATCACCAATCGGATGGGTAAACCCTTTGTGCTGATCATGACAGAGATTACAAACATCATTTTTCTGTTTCAGCATTGCGACACCATCAGAACCGTGCAGATTGTGACAATCGGAACAGCGATTCCAGTTGGAATGCTTATGCAGGTTTTTTTCCTGGCGCGCAAAGGTATCTGCATGGCAATCACGACAGGCGGCGCCAATGTTTGCCGGCAACATGCCTTGCTGATCACCTACGTGCGGATTATGACAGCTGATGCAAGGGTTCCCTTGCCCGGCAATACCGAGATGGTTGTGCGCAAAATTGAAGCTCCCAAGGACATCGTCGTGACACGTCAAGCAACTGTCGATACCAAGATCCTTGCCATGGCACGCCTGACAATTCTTTTCCGCAAAAGGAGCGTGGCTAACGCTGCGAACTAAGTTCCGGGAATCGCCGCCATGGGGATGGTGACAAGCGAGACAATCCATTCCAGACATGTCTTGACCCAGATGTTTCGCCTCCATCTTTTTACTCTGATTGTGACAAGCAAAACACAGATCACTGCCAACACTTTTGAGCAATCGATTATCGTCACCACCGTGGGCCGCATGGCAGCTGGTGCAATTCCCACGACTAAAGGGTTGATGGCTGACCTTGTAGTCCTGCTTGGTCTCTTCGTGGCACTCAAAACAGAGGGCACCACCGCTCTGTCTTAACAGTTTCTTCTGCGCTGAAGCATGTGGATCGTGACAACTGGAACAACGCCCTTCACGCACTGGCGCGTGCAGGGCCGGTTTATTCGCAACGGTATCGGCGACTTGTTCATGACATTGCAGGCAGAGATCTCTTTCACTCTGCAACAGCAATTTTTTGTGTCGTGAGACATGCGGCCCATGACAACTCAGGCAGTCGGCATCAGCCACTGGAGAATGAACCACCCGCCCTTTAAACTCCGCCGTGTCGTGGCACTTAAAACAATCAACCGCCAGCGCCGCCGTCGGCAAAACAAGAGAGACGGCCAACAGAATCAGTATTGTCTTCATCTTAGTCATCAACATTATTTTCTCCCCCCGGGATGGCAGGAAGTACAATCACCATCAGCAAAAGGTGCATGCTTGATCGGCAGGGTGAGGGTCGCATCGGGGCCACCGTGCGGATCGTGGCAGCTCAAACAACTGTTCTTGCCAGGCGCAATCCCTTTATGGCTGTCCGCCAAGGCGGCTTCGTCGACGTCGTGGCAATCTGCACAAACGCTGGCATCAGCCTTTTTGGCTTTGCTCAGTTGCGGCAAATGTGGATCGTGACAAGCATCACAACGACCCTCAACTGCAGGGGCATGCCCGACACCATTCGTCCAATATTGATCAACGTTGTGACAGCTTAAGCAGAGCGCCGGCTGTTCCTTGAGAAGGTAATTAGTCTCGTCGTTTCCATGCGCGTAGTGACAAACAGAGCAATTCTGATGGCCACCGGGTGTCCCCTGTGGTGGCTGCCGATTGGCATGACAGTCGACACACAGATCTTTGGTGTCCTTCGCCAGCAAGAAAGGCAGTACACTGCCATGCGATTCGTGACAAAGCTCGCAACGTCCCTCTTTAAATGGTTTGTGACGAGCGGTTTCCCGTTCCGTTTCAATGGTCCCGTGACATTGACCACAGGCCTCAGCGCCCGAGCCGAGCAGCAACTTTTTATTCTTGCCGCCGTGTGGCTGGTGACAAGAAGAGCACTTACCGGCGACAAATGGGCGGTGCAGGTTCGGCAGACCGAGGTGTTCCCCAACCACCTGATGACATTGACCACAGAGCGGCCGTTGCTGTTTCACCAACACACCGGCATGCGAACTTTCATGCGGCAAATGGCAGGTCAAACACTCACCAGCTTCTGCCGGTTGATGAGCCACTGACTGTCGACTGGATTTGTCGGCATGACAATCGATACAGAGGAGATTACCATCTTTCTTCAGCAATGCGCTCTGCCCTTTGGCGGGCAGATGCGGGCTGTGGCAGGACAGACAATCGCCCTTGCCTGCCGGCGTATGGACACTGCCACCTCGGTTGAGATCAGCTTGGTTGCCGAAATATTTGAAATTATGGCATTCGAAACAAAGAGTCTGTGGATTGACCTTAGCGATGCCGACATAATCACTGGCATGCGGATTATGACAGGCGAAGCAGTCGCCATCAGTCACTGGAGCATGAGCCTTACTGTTTTTAAACGCACTCTGCTCCTCCGAATGACATTTAAAACAGAGGCTAGCCGACTTGTCACTGACCGCAAACGGCTCTGCAGAAGCCGCATCTGCATGGCAGTCATCACAGGTTTGATCAGCAATCGGTTGATGTGTGTACGCTTTTAGCATTGCCGGGTTATCCGCTGAATGGACGCTATGACAGTCGGAACAGGCCCGGTCAACCGGATAACCACCGTGGTTCTGAATGAATGTTTTCTTGTTGATCGCGTGGCAATCCTGACAAAGAGCACTTTCCTCTTTGATCAACAATTTAGAGATTTTAGAGCCATGTGTTTCGTGGCAGGTCTGACAACCATCCTGTAACGGCTTATGCACGAACTGACGCGTAAAAGCCCCTGAGTCATGACATTCGTAACAGAGTTGATCCTGTGGCTTGCTCAACAGCTTTTCGTGCGGTGCGTTGTGATGCTGATGACAGGCAGAGCATCGCCCCCTACTAACCGGCTCATGGTGTTGGGTGTTTTCAGACAGATAGCGGCCCAAATCCTGATGGCAAGTAAAGCAGAGCTTCGGCTCTTCAACTTTAAGATAAGCACCACCAATCAAACCGTGCTTGCGATGACAGCCTGCACAATCACCAGTCTTAACCGGCTTATGGACAACTCCCTGGGCATAAAGCTGCTTGTATTCGGCATGACAGTCGAGGCAGGACTTGCCACCTTTCGTCGGTCCAGAGCTGGGCGCACAGGATTGCAGCAAACCGATCGATGCCAACAGAAAGGCCGCACTGATCAAGCTTAAAACAGACCTTTTTTTCATGATGCGTCCTCCTCCTGGAGTTGTTCACGCAACGCTTTCCAGGCCCGTTTGTTGACCTTTATCGTCGACCGGTCCCGCAGTTGCTGTACATACCCGCCACGAACATCTTTAAAAAACTGCTTTTCCAAAGACTTGGCGATCATGTCACGCACCTGCTCGAGCGGCGTCACTTCTGTTTGAACAGCCCGGATCACTTTTACAAAATGGGTATTTTCACCATCGGCGATGATCGCAATCTGGCCAGAGGCGAGCGACTTAACGGCGTCCTGTATCGACGGGCGTAATTGCGCCAACGGCTCTTTCTTCATCGGGACTCCGGCCGGCGAAACCGGCTGCATAATGGTGAAAAAATCTTCGCCATTTTTCAACTTCTGCTGAATCTTCTCGGCCAACTCACTTTCGTTGGTCGTAACCTTCGCATATTCGATAATCCCTTTACGGGAAAACTGTTCCTGATTTTTTTGATAATAGTCTTTAATATCTTTATCCGTCACTTTGACTTGCGGCCGGACAACGGACTCTTCGAACTCTTTGACCAGGCGATATTTTGTATAAAATTCATAGACAAACTTTAGTGGTGGAACCTCTTCATAGTGACGGTCCAGAGACGCTTTTTCTGTTAACACCTGCACCAGAATATCGTTGACTATTCGGCTTTTAGAATCTTCAAAAGCCTCCGCATGACGCTTGGCATGGCCTCTGGTCTTCTGGGTTTTTTCAATTGAAGCAAAGACAAAACTGGCCGGGATCTTCAACTCGCCGATGGTTACGGCGATTTTGTCAGCATCTGTTTTAGACGGACCTTCTGGACCAATGCTGTCAATCAATGGTTGGTCGACAGAAACCTCATATTCTGATTTTAATTGCTGCAGAAGTTTCTGTGTCAGTTCAGCTTCCTGGCGTTTCAAACTGGCACGAATCAGATTCTGCTTTAACCCTTCAAAGTCCTCATCAGTCCCATCGGACCGTTCTGTAACCTCGAGAAAATACCAGGCGTGCCCATACTGTACTGGTCCAGCAGTCCCCCCCTGCTTGAGAGGCAATACCGCGTCACGCAGCGGTTTCGGAATACGGGTATAGCGCATTGGACCAGTCGACTCCAACTGCTCTGCAACATCCCCCAGACCCGCGGCGCCGGCCAGCTCTTCAAAAGCCATCCCCTGCTGCATAAATTGTTCAATGACGTTTGCTTGCTCTTCATCCTGAACCGCGATCATCCGCAGGTTCAGCGTCGGTGTGTATTCTTTTATATAGGCCTGCCAAAGCTCTTCGCGGGGCGGTATGACTTTGTGGGCGTCAATTTCTTCACCTTTTAACTGCATCAACGAACGAACTTTGAGAAAGACCGCCAACTTTTTCTTGTAGCTGGGATTGTCGAACAGTTGCATGTCCCCAGCTTCTCCAGCCAGCAGCATGAAATCGACAAACGGATCTGTTGATTCATGGACTTTCATTCCCGGATCCTGCCACTCGTTCCACCAGTGGCGGT
>CALZLE010000299.1 GCA_945788205.1 uncultured Desulfuromonadales bacterium | reverse complement strand
TCGTCATTATCAATCTCATCGGGAGTCATGTCCTCCAGATTCAGTTCTTCGATCAAAACCTGCTTCAGCTTTTGATCGAAGAACTGAATCTGGAGGATATGACTCCCGATGAGATTGATAATGACGATGCCCTGTTCGGTGAGGGTCTCGGCCTCGATTCGCTCGATGCGGTGGAGTTGGTTGTTGTAGTGCAGAAGCACTTCGGCGTTGAAATCAAGGATATGGAAGAGGGCCGCCCGGCACTGCAATCGATCAGTTCACTGGCTGCCTTTATCGAGGAAAAACAAAAAGGATGAACCAGAAAATCGCCATCACCGGTCTCGGTTGCCTCTCTGGAGCGGGAATGAATCTCGCCGAATCGCTGGAGAGCATGTTCCGCAACCAGCGCTATCCACATCCGCCGGTCCGCTTTAACACCGACCATCCGGTCAGCTACCCGGTTTTGGAACTGCGCGATGAGTTCAAGCTGCCGCTCGATGATCAGGAGAGGGTCTACGCCCGAACCAGCCAACTGGCGCTTGCGGCGGCACTCGAAGCCTTAGCCGCTGCCGGATGGGATGAAGCCAGCCTGCGTGGCAAGCGGGTCGGTGTTTGTGTTGGAACGACGGTTGGCTGTGCGCTCAACTGTGACGATTTTTACCGGGCTTACAAAGATGGCGACGATCCGGAGCTGGATGCAATAGAGCGCTTCCTGCGCAGCAACCCGGCAGCGGTGATTGCCCGGCAACTGAAACTGGACGGTCCGACGCAGACGGTGGTCAACGCCTGTTCTTCGGGGACTGATGCCATCGGTATCGGTGCCGGTTGGTTACGGGCCGGAGCTTGCGATATCGTTATCGCCGGTGGTGCCGACGAACTGTCGCGGGTGACTTACGCCGGGTTCAGTTCCTTGATGATTACCGATACTGAACCCTGCAAACCGTTCGACGTCAAACGTAAGGGGCTGAATCTTGGGGAAGGCGCTGGGATGATGATTCTGGAGACCGATGCGGCTCGCGGTGAAAAGAAAGCCTGTGGCTATGTTGTCGGCTACGGGTCGGCCTGTGATGCCTATCATTTAACTGCCCCGCACCCGGAGGGCAAAGGGCTGAAGCAGGCGATGAATGAAGCTTTCACCACTGCGGGTGTAAGCCCGCAGCAGATCGCTTTCGTCAACGCCCATGGAACCGGAACCCCGGATAATGACAAAGTCGAAACCCGTGTTCTCAGTGAAGTGTTGCCGGGGGTGCCTTTCGTTTCGACCAAAGGATATACCGGTCACACCCTTGGCGCGGCGGGCGGCATCGAAGCGGTCTTCACCGTTGCCTGCATGCAACGGGGAGAGCTGCCGGCCAATATCGGTTTCGACGAAGCCGACCCGGAGCTGTCGGGAACACCCGTTGCCCAGAACAGCAAAATCGATGCGCAGTTCGCGCTCTCGGAATCCTTGGCATTTGGTGGTAATAACGCGGTCCTGATCTTCGGCAAAGGAGACGAGTGATATGCGCTTGGCTATTCAGGGTATCGGCGTTTCCGGCGGTTTTGGCTGTGGCGTTGCGGCATTGCGGACCGCTTTGCAGACAGGCTCTGTCGAACCGCAGCAGGCTTGTGTTGAGCGCGGCGACAAGGTTGACAATTTTCCTCTTTATCGGGCCGAAATCGCTGGGCTGCAAGATTTTTTCGCAAAACGAGCGCTGCGCCGGATCGATCATTTTTCGAAAATGACTCTGCTCGGCGCTTGTCTCGCACTTCAGGATGCCGATCTGCTTGAGGCTGATCGATCCCGTACAGGAGTGGTCATCGCCACCGGTTACGGTGCGCTGAAAACCACCTTCGACTTCCTCGATTCCTATCTCGATTTTGGTTACTCCTGCAGTTCGCCGACCCATTTTTCCAATTCGGTGCACAACGCCGCCGCGGCTCATGTTTCGATGCAGCTCAAAGCGACTGCGCCAAGCTTGACGGTCACCCAGTTTGAGATGTCGGTGCCTTCGGCGCTGTTAACCGCGCAGCAATGGTTGGCCGAAGGGCGGGTCGATCAGGTGCTGTTCGGCTGTGTCGACGAGCATTGCGAAGTGTTGCGTTACAGCCGCAAGCAGTTCTTTGCCGATGGCGAGAGTGGCCCGTTGCAGCCGTTCAATTTTGCACAGCAGAGCGCGGTCCCGGGTGAAGGCGCAGCCTTTTTCGTGTTGACCCGTGCCGACGAAAAAGCCGCTTACGCCTGTATCGATTCGGTCACTCTCGGCAATCATCTCGCTTGTCCGGTTAAATTGGCGCAGGACGATCTGCTGATTGCCGGCGCCGATGGGCACAAAGAGTGTGGCCGCTGGTACGCGCAGGCACTTAAGGGCCGGGAGGCTTCGGCCTACGCCCCTCTCTATGGGAGCTTCCCGGCTGCCGCGGGTTTTGATCTGGCGGTTGCGGCACTGTCTCTCAGCGACCGTACCCTCTATGTCAGCCCGGGTCAGGACGGAGAGAAAACAGCGCTGACTGATGAATCGCTGAGCTGCTTGAAGTTTGGGCCGGGCGGTGATTATGGCCTGATCCGTCTGTCGGTTTGAGGTTGTTGATGCGCGCTTTTCTGCTGATTTTTGGTGTCGCCTGCAGCCTGTTTTTTAGCCTGCCGGAGTTCGCGCAGGCCGATACGGCTAACAGCGAATACGCCGCGACCCGCTACGGAGTTGCGCTGCTGGGTGGTAAAGCCTATGACCCGGATCATTTTGGTCTGTTGATTGTGCAGGTGCAGGCGCTGTTCGACTACGATCGCATCTTCTGGCACGACGCACCTGAAGCGCTGCGGCTCAAGTTTGAAGCCAACGCTGGAATAACGACCGACGGTCGCCACCGTGGACTTTTGGCGGTGAATGGTATGGCACTCTACTACCTTGATCGTTTTAAGCAGGGCAACTGGACTCCTTACATCGAAGCGGGGGTTGGCCTGATCTACACAGATTTTCAGGTGGAGAACCAGGGGATGAGGTTCAATTTCAACCCACAGGCCGGAGTCGGGGTTGAGTATGCGCTGGCGAATGGTGCCGCAGTGACAACGGCGTTGCGACTTCATCACGTTTCCAACGGTGGCACCCACAGTGACAACCGCGGGGTTAATTCGGCGTTGCTGATGATCGGGTATCTGTTTTAATCCTTTAGCTGGGTCTGTATTTCTAATGAAAAAGCGATAGAATACAAGGTAATTTCTGAGACTTGAAAAAGGAGGAGCTTATGAAACGGATCGTCGTAGTGGGGATGTTTTTGAGTCTGTTGCTGTCAGGTTTTAGTTTTGCCCAGTCTGATCGTCGTGATGAAATACAACAGTTGCTGACAAGCCTTGAATCAACGAGTCAACTGCAGCGGGTTAAGGCGGCGAAGATAATCTCCCGTGGAGGTTTGAATGATGAGAGTTTGTACCTGAAAATTGCGGAAATCATCAAGGCAGGCTACCTCCAAATGCCAGAAAAAGCTTTGACGGACGAGGTATCCTGGATGTGTAAAGCGCTGGCCGCTTCAGGAGACATGAAGCATAAAGAGTTACTTGACACGGTGGCCGCCGATGCCAAAAGCATGAAGGTCCAGCGCTATGCGAAGCAGAGCTCTGAGCTGTTTGATCGTTACGTACAGAGAAATCAGATTTTGAACTCGGCTGAGAACTGGGATGACGAGCTGAGTGCTGAAGAGAACCGTCTTCTCAATATGTTGCGGTCCGATGATGTCGTTTTTAAAAGGGATGCTGCAAAAATCATCGTGCGAAAATTGCAGGTGGACCCAAAGGTTTACACTGCTGTTTCTGCAACGCTGACGCAAATGACTGAAAATTTTGACAATGAACATGTCTATGTCGATACCATAGCATGGCTCTGTCAGGCGCTGGCGGCTTCGGGAGACAGTCAGTACTTGGCTACCCTAGAAAATCTGCGGGAAACTGTATCGAATACAAAGGTACGCACCTTCGCGAAGAAGGGGATAAAAGCGCTGGAAAAGGCGGAGCAGTAATTTCGTGAAAAAAGAAGAAGTTCCACAACAGGGCGGTCTGACCGCCGGTTGTCGGGAAGTCAATTACGCTGTCGATGAGGATGGCAACTACACGCTCGAATCGAGTGTCGGCTGGGAAGCGAAGAATATCGCCCTGCGGCAGGCGTGGGAAGTGATCGTTGCACAGTTGCGGGCCGAGCTTGCCGAGATCAAGGCTGGCCGGCGCAGTCCGCTCGGCTACCATATGGTGAAGAACCAGATGGATCCGGGCCTGCTGGCCCAGTATTCCGGTGTGGCCCGCTGGCGGGTAAAGCGGCATCTGAAACCGGCTGTTTTTGCCAAATTGAACACAGCAGCCTTGACTCCTTATGCCGAACTGTTCGGTATCAGCGTTGCCCAGCTGCAGCAGGTTCCGGAGAATCCCGATCTGTCGCTGGCTGAGCTCGATCAATCCGAGGGTGATAATTCGTGAAGTTAGATTTTCCCCATCGCCAATTTGCTCATTGTGAAAGTGGCGTCACTGCCAATCTGCTTAATTTTCACGGGTTACCCTGTTCCGAAGCCTTGGCTTTCGGTCTCGGCAGTGGCCTTTTTTTTGCCTACGTGCCGTTTGTTAAATTGAACTTTCTGCCGTTGACCACTTTTCGCGGAGCACCGGGCAGCATTTTCAAAAAAGCGACCAAGCGACTTGGTATCGAAGTGAAGACCCAGAAGTTCGGCAACCCGGCCGCTGCTGAACAGGAACTCGATCGCTTACTTGAGGCCGGTCGTCCGGTCGGCGCGCAGACCGGAGTGTTTTGGCTGCCCTATTTTCCGCCGGCGTATCGATTCCACTTTAATGGTCACAACCTGGTGGTTATCGGCAAAGAAGGGGATGATTACCTGATCAGCGATCCGATCTTTGAAGAGACGGTCCGTTGTTCGGTGGCCGATTTGCGTAAGGCTCGTTTTGCCAAAGGTGCACTGGCACCGAAGGGAAAAATCTACTACATCGAAAAGCTCCCGGAGCAGTTCGATTTTCCGACCGCGACCAAGGCTGCTATCACCGATGTCTGTCGGGTTATGTTGAAAACTCCGGTGCCCCTTGCCGGGGTGCGTGGTATCCGTCTGTTGGCCCGGCAGCTGGTGAAGTGGCCCGCCAAAATGGGTGAGGAAAAGACCATCGCACACCTTGGCCATATCATTCGCATGCAGGAGGAGATCGGCACCGGTGGCGGCGGTTTCCGTTTTATCTACGCGGCTTTTTTACAGGAAGCGGCAGAGCTGTTGGACAACGACAAGCTGGCTGATCTGTCGAATCGATGCACCGAGGTCGGGGATTTGTGGCGCGAGTTTGCTTTGATTGCGTCACGGGTCTGCAAAGGGCGCGCGGCAGTGCAGGATTCCTTCGACGATCTTGCCGGTTTCCTGCAGCAATGTGCAGCGCAGGAAGAAGCTCTTTTTACTGATCTTCAACAGGCAATTAAGTATTGATTTGCGAGTGTAAATGACCCAATCCACCCCCAATCCTATTCTATCGATTGATAGCCTGAGCAAGCTTTACCCCGGCTGTGAACATCCGGCGGTCGATGGCTTGAGCGTTGCCGTTGAGCGGGGCAGCATCTTCGGTCTGCTCGGGCCGAACGGGGCGGGGAAAACGACGACGATCTCGATTCTTTGTACCCTGCTACGACCAACCTCTGGTGCCGTGACTGTCCTTGGCCATGATGTCGTTCGTCAGGCCGATGTGGTGCGTCGTGGGATCGGTTTGGTGCCACAGGAGATCGCACTCTATCCAAGTTTGACCGCTCGCGAAAACCTTCGCTATTTTGCCCGTGTTCTTAAGTTGCCGAAGCAGAAAATCGAACAGCGACTGAACGAATGCCTCGATCTGGTTGGGCTGCTCGATTGTGCCGATCAGCGGATCGAGACTTATTCCGGTGGGATGAAGCGTCGGGCAAATCTTGCCGTCGGAGTGCTTCACAAACCGGAGATATTATTTCTGGACGAACCGACAGTCGGTATCGATGCCCAATCACGTAACCTGATTCTGGAGCGGCTCGCCGAACTGAATAGGGCTGGGATGACGCTGGTCTATACGACTCACTACATGGAAGAGGCGCAGCAGCTCTGCGACGAAATTGCGATTATAGATACTGGTAGAGTGATTGCGCGGGGCGCACCGACACAATTGGTGGCCGATGCAGCCGATTGTGAAAACCTTGAAGATCTGTTCCTGGCACTGACCGGGAAACAGCTGCGCGATTAAAGCGGATCGATATGTTGTTACTGGCGCACATCAAAAAAGAACTTCTGCTGCTCAGCCGCGATCGGGGTGGTTTGCTGGTGCTGTTTGTCATGCCGATGCTGCTGGTGCTGGTATTGTCGCTGATTCAGGATGATGTTTTTCGGGCGACCGGCGAAACCACAACCCGTGCTCTGTTTGTCAACCTTGATCAGGGGGCGTTGGGGGCAGAGTTTGCGGCGAAGATTAAAGACAGCGGTGCGATTGAGTTGGTTGCTGCAGTCGCCGGTGAGTCACTTGACAGCGAACTTGCCCGAGAAAAGGTTTTAACTGGCGACTATCAATTCGCCATCGTCGTCCCGGAACAGTTCAGCGCCGAAATTAACGCTGCTGCTGAGTCATCGGTTCGCGCAGCGCTCCGTAACGAAGAGGCAACACCTGCTTCAAGTCGCTTGCAGCTGTATTTTGATCCGACGGTGCGCGGAGTTTATCGTTCCGCAGTCAATAATGCATTGCAACGGGGGCTGCTCGGGCTGGAGATTTCCCGCAAAAGCGAGCTGTTTGGACGGCTGTTGCAAGAAGAGCTGCAAAAAAATATCGATACTCAATTCGGCGGTTACGGCGGAGATGCCGGATCTGGCCTGCTTCCCGAACTCAGCTCCGATTGGGGCGAACAGTCGCTGATTGAATTACAGGAGGAGTCTGCCTCTCCGGAAAAATATGCAACGCTGCCGACTTCGGTGCAGCAGAATGTTCCGGCTTGGACGCTGTTCGGGATGTTTTTTATCGTTATCCCTTTGGCGGGCACCCTGATCCGCGAACGGCAGGAAGGGACCCTGACTCGGTTGATGACGATGCCGATTTCGAGTAGCAGCCTGTTGCTCGGCAAGGTCTTCGCTTACGTGGTGGTCTGTCTGGTGCAGTTTGGGCTGATGCTGTTGGTCGGACGCTTTATCCTGCCATTACTCGGCACCCCGGTATTGGAACTCGGAACAGCGCCAGTTGCATTACTGGTCGTCGCAGTGAGCGCGGCACTGGCTGCTTGTGGCTATGGAATTCTGGTCGGTGTTCTGGCTCGCAGCTACGATCAGGCCTCGACCTTCGGTTCAGTCTCGGTCGTTATTGCCGCAGCTCTCGGTGGCGTGATGGTTCCGGTATATGTGATGCCGCGGGCGATGCAGGATCTGAGTGTGATCTCACCTCTCAGCTGGGGATTGGACGCGTTTCTCGATATTTTTGTCCGTGATGGCAACCTGACAACGGTGCTGCCGTATATTGCGGCACTGCTCGGATTTTTCTTGTTGTGTAGCTTCGTTGCCGCGCTTGTTTTCCGGCGTTTTCGGCGCGGCGTTTAGCTGGTTGATGGTCTGGAGTTGATACCATGAATGATGGTTTGGAATTGGAGCTGGTCAAGCTGATTATCGATTTCTGCAATGTTGAGGATGTGGTGCCGGAAGAGGTGCCCCACGACGTTCCTTTGATCGGCCCCGACTCTCCCTTTTATCTCGATTCGCTTGATGCTGTCGAGATCGTCGTCGCGATTCAAAAAGGCTACGGTGCGCGCATCGGTTCCGAGGATTCGAGCCGGATGGTGCTGGGATCTTTGACTGCGCTGGCTGACTTTGTCCGGCGGGAGAGAACCGATCAGTAATTAGATTGATTTTGACGGTTGGTTGAGAGGTCGAGAGCAGCTGCTTTCGACCTCTTTTTATTCGGCTGTTAAACGACTGTCAGCTGCAGATAGCTGATCGAAAAGCGCCCGCTTTCCGGTATGTAGCAGAGCAGCTTTTCGCCTTTTTTCAGGCGGCCCGATTTAAACAGCTCTTCCAGCATGATGTAGAAAGAGGCCGAGCCGGTATTCCCTTTATACTGCAGGTTGGTGAACCAGCGTGTTTCGGGGATTTCCATGCCGACAGAAGCGAGCCGCTCCATCAAGGGTTTGCGGAAGTAGTCGGATGAGTAGTGGGGCAGAAACCAATCGATCTGTTCGGGCCGAAGGTCATGCTTTGCTATCACCCGTGACATCATCCGATCGGCCGAGGTTTTAATCACTTCAGCATTCAGCAGCTTGACGTCCTGTTTGACATTGAAAACCCCCTGTTGAATGGCCTCTGTTTGTTCATATTGACGCCAGCCGCGCAGCGTCCCGTCCGGCAGCTTGTTGGCTCCGGCGTACATGCAGGGTTCCAGCTCGTTGGCAAATGAGAGGTGCTCGATCCAGTCGATCTGTAGAGCCGGTCGGTCGCTGTCGGCTCGCTCAGCGCTTAAATAGGCGGCTCCTGCGCCGTCGGAGAGCATCCAGCGCAGGAAGTCCTCTTCAAAGGAAAGTGACGGGTCATTTTCGAGTTCGGCACATTTTTCAGCAGAGATTTTCTCCATTCTTTTCGCCTGCATGAAGCTGGAGGCCAGCTCCGAGCCGGTGGCAACGGCATTTTTGCTCTGGCCGCTGGCGACGCTCATCCAGGCGTATTTCAGTGCTGAGATCCCGGCCAGACAAATTCCGCTGGTGCTGACCGCTTCAAGTGGGGCACCACCCAGTTCCCCGTGAACCATCGGTGCGTGTCCCGGCATCAGCTGGTCGGGTGATGCGGTGCCACAGCAGAGACACTCAATCTCGGCCGGGGTAAAGTCTGCATGCGGTTTCAAATTGCGGATCGCCGCGGCGGTCAATTGCGCGTTGGTGTGTGTTGCTGTCCCGGTTTTCGGATCGATCGCATAATAGCGGGTGGCAATTTTATTGTTGCGCAAAATCATCCGGCGAGTGCGGGACGGCATCTGATTGACCATGCCGAGGAGCGATTCCATCTGTGTGTTGTCGACCGGGTCGTTGGGGAGAAAGCTGGCCAGATCGGTAATGTAAACGGGCATTTGTGTTAAACCTTTGCTGATTTATGCCCCTCGGCCAACAGGGCTGCGTAACGCTGGTAGAAAAGCTCTTCTTCCAGACGGGTCGGCAGTACGGCGTTGGTCAGGGTGTAGTAATCGAGATCGTGAATGCTGATCTTCTGCTTCATCTGTTGGTACAGTTGGGTGCCGGGTAGCGGCGTCAGAACCGTGTACATCGGCAATTCGATTTCCTGCTGCCGTACGAACTCGCCGAGCTGCTCGAACTGTTGCTCCGAATAATCGGGTGCGATGATAAAGTCACCGACGATAGTGATCCCCAGTTTGTGCAGGATATCGATCGCCGCACGGTTTGTTGCCGCGCTGTTCTCTTTGTTCATCACGCCCAGAGTTTTGTCGTCAATCTCCTCAAAGCCGATCACCACCGCGCGCAGTCCGACCTCTTTCCAGCGCTTCAGAAGATCCGGATGGCGAACGACCGTGTCAGAGCGGACATCGGCCAGATATTGTTTTTTGATGCCAGCGGCGGCCAGTGCCTCAGCCAGTTGCAGAGCATGGGTTGGATTGCCGAAACTGTTGGCATCGACCAGCCGGATAACCGGGGTCTGCTCCAGCGCCTGAATGTCGCGGACGACCGCATCGATCTCCGCTGTCAGGTAGCGGCCGTCGGTCAGCGGGGCGATGCAGCAGAAGTTGCAATCGTAGGGGCAACCGGCAGCGCTGGCAACCAGGCCCATCTTCAAGCCGAGGGTTTGTAACGTGTATTCGGGTCGATACCGTTCAACCAGATCGTAACGTGGTGCGGTCGTGCAAACTAAATCTGCGCGGTTGTACCTGCGCGTTTGCCAGCGCAGCTTGGCCCCCGGCTGACTACGGGCGATACCTGGGACTGCAGGCTCACGACCCTCTGCCAAGGCATCAACCAATTCGCGCAGACTCTGTTTTCCCAAGCCGATGACGATCCAGTCGATGACGTCCTGATTGAAAAATTCCGGGTCGCAGGAGGCGTGGCTGCCGCCGACGACAATTTGCGCCGAACTGTTTTGCCGGACCTGTTCTGCAAGCTTTAGCACGGTCTTCGCTTCGCAGGTCATAGCGGTAAAACCGACCAGTTCGGGAACGAAAGATTGCAGCTGTTCGGCAAGACCACCCGGCTCGACTTTCAGATCAAGAATTTCGACCTGATGTTCCGTCAGGTTGCCAGCCAGGGTTTCCAGCGCCAGCGGTTCACCACGAAAAATCTGTTTTAGCGAATCGATGCCGTAGCGCTCTTCGGGAATGCTTCGGCCACAGTTTGGAGGATTGATCAGTAGGATCCGCATATAACTTTCAATAAACCTTGAGAAAACAGAATTCTAGCGAGGGAATGCTCAGCTCAATAAAACACGAAATTGTACTCTTTTTTACAGCATATGTAAATTCCACTGCTGGAATCATTTTGCTGCAGGTATGGCGCTCATGTCGATCAGGTCCCTGCTCTTGATGATATCGAAACACAACACCTGTTGGATCATTCTGGCGGCTGCTTTTCCCGCATGAATACTTGCTGCTGTGCGGATTTCATCGAGCAGGGGGCCGGAATCCTCGATCTTTTTGCAGTGCAGGTAAAGCCGGATACCCTGAAAGGAGAGGATCGAGGTGCCGGGGATGACAACCATCAGTGTTGCTTGAGGATTCTGTTGTAAGTTCTCCAGCGAGCGGTTGTTACCCATGCCGATAACAATCTGTTCACCTTTGAGCTGGGTTGAACCGAAAATTGCTAGGTTGGGATTGCCCTGTTGGTCGGCGG
>CALZLE010000298.1 GCA_945788205.1 uncultured Desulfuromonadales bacterium | reverse complement strand
CCACTGGCCAAGGTCCGGACTCAGATGTTCCATTGGAAGGGGGTCTGTCGCCCGGATGGCGACAGTCAAGCCCCAGGGATGGGTTCATGCGGCCCTGGAAATGGGACATCTGAGTCCGGTTCACCGCTTGGTTAAGCGAAGAGGATAGCCAGATCCTCCTGTGTGATTATCTCAGTTCATCAACCCGCGACAGATAGTTGAGGGAAAAGACCTCATCGGCAATTTCTTTCGGGCTGATCCTGGCGTAGATCATGACCGACTTATAGCCTTGGTAAAGTGGGCTGTCGGTTTCCAACACCGCCGGCCGCACCACCCCATGACCGAAATCTTTCGGTTCCTTGTAATAGAGGGTTTTGATCAGCATGCCGCTGGAGGCATAACACTCAATCGTGGTCGGAACCAGGGCCTCCTTAGCAACGCGCATCTTCAGCTTGGCATAGGCGATCGCATTCGACTTTGCCTCGAGATCAAGAAGAAAGAAAGCACCCTCTTCGGTCACAGTTGCCACATCATATTCGCTGCTGTAATCAAGGCGCAGGATATCGGAATTGTTGAATACTCCGCCAACCACCGACTGCAGACTGGTGATCCGGATCGGCTTGCCGACATTGGGGATATAGAGCCACATGTTGTCGTTCAGGCGCAGGGTGGAACGCCCCTTTTCACTGGCCGGGGAAAGGAACAGAGCGACCATTTTTTCCCGTCCCTTTTTCACCGAATAGAGAACATATTCCTTTTTACTGCCGTCAGGCTCGATATTGATCAATTTGCGGTACATCTCGTAAGATTCCGGATTCAAATTGCTATCCACCTGCAGCAGAATAGCCCTGCCGTCAAGAGCCTGAGCCATTGTGGCTGCCCAGAGTAAGACCGGTAACAGAAAAACCAGGGCCTTATTCTTGTTTAACAACTGTTTTAACAACCTCATAAGCTACTCCTGTTTGGCTCATGTATTGTATTTTGTTGGAGCTTAGGCCCCGACTCATCTTGGCTCCGAAGTCTCCGGCGATAACCAAAGCAATCCCCTTTCCAGAGAGAAAAACCGCCGTCTTTGCACCGGCCCCGCCGGGATCGCCGGCAAAAGCGTTTTTCTCTGCAGCGAGAAAATTTCCCCGCTCATCAAAAAACAGAAAGTAAGCTGCCCTGCCGGCCTTTTCGCTGACTGCTGCATCTGGTCCCGGGCCATCGGCCGCCACGGCAATAGCGGCGCTAGTTTCTGCAGCTTCAGCACCGAAAGCCAACAGCAATCCCAGCAAAGCGAGCAACAAAAGGGTTTTCATTTTTGTCCTGCCCATAGCAATTCTCCTGTCTGCAGGTGTTTAATATATCGGTTTAAACATGCCGCAATGCTGCGATCGGATCCATCGTCGCTGCTTTCCAGGCTGGCTGCAAACTGGCAACAACGGCGATAAAAATGACCATCACCACGACCAGAACCACGTCCGCGATTTCGATTGCCGGGGTAAGCAGCAGTCCGGTCTGGCGGCCGAAGTCGAAACTGATCTGGGTCATATTCATGAGCGCAATGCTGACCAGACTGATTGCGGTACCGATAACCGATCCCAGAATCCCCAGAAAAAAACCTTCCGCAATAAAAAGTCCGAGAATTTTATGGGGTTGCGTCCCCATGGCCGAGATTGTGCCGATCTCGTTGATCCGTTCATAGACCGCCATGATCATCACGTTCAAGATGCTGACCAGCACAATCGCCACCAGCATGATCTTGATAAAGAAGGTCATCAGATCGATCATTTTGGCGATATTGAAGAAGGGGGAGATACTCTCCCAGGTATGCACTTCGAAAACCGGCAGTCCCTGGGAATTTTTCATTCCTCCAAGTTTGTCCTGCAAGCTGGCAAAAACAGCCGGCAATTGATCAATATCTTTCAGACGTATGGCAATCTCAGTGATCTCGGCGGCATCGATCCGAAGCAGCGACCTGGCATCGTCAACATGGATCATGCCATCACGGCCGCCCGGTCCGGAGATGCCTTCCAGGATTCCACGCACGATAAAATTCTGACCATTAACCGAACCATCCTTGTTGTTGGCCACCAGGACAATCCCGTCACCGACCCTGACCTTCATTCCTTTGGCAAGCAGTTCCGGGATCAGAATTTCCCCCTGTTTGAGGAGATCCTCTTTTTCCCCTTCCAGAATCCGTTCGGTCAACAAGGGCGCAGTCCTGATTTCATCCAACGGGGTTATCGCGTTCAAACGGATATTGGTCGTTTCAGTAAAATTACTGAACATCGCCCCCAGCTTGATGCGCATGGAATAGGCCTCCACAGCAGTATTCTCGGCCAGAATCTGCCTGACTTTGGTAATCTGCTGACCGGTCAGGTTGCGATTAAGCGGCAAGTTGTCAATTGAAGCGAGGTAACCCTTCCGGTGAATCTGCAGGTGGCCGAGCATTGAATCGGTGATCTGTCCAACCATCAAAGCCTTGAAAGAGCCGGACACGGAGATGAACAACAGCACCGCGACCACCCCCAGAGTGATCAGCATGGAGGTCAGCAGAGTCCGCCGCTGGTAACGAAACAGGTTTCTGGCCGCCAGTTTGAAAATATTAGCCATTTTTTCCCCCACCGGGCTGCTCGTGCTTGAGCAAGCTGCCGTCTTCAAGGGTAAAGGTGCTATCGACGTTATCGACGATGCGGGGATCATGGGTGGAAAAAACAAAAGTGGTTTTGAACTCGTCGCGCATCTGCTTCATCAGATCGATGATCCGACAGGCGGTTTCCCGATCCAGATTCGCGGTGGGTTCGTCGGCCAGCACCAGTTCGGCATTGGTGACCAGTGCTCTGGCCACCGCAACCCGCTGTTTCTGCCCACCGGAGATCTGGTTGGGGTACTTATGCCCCTGATCCGCCATTCCGACTGCCGCCAGCAGTTCCTGAACCCGGTTTTTACGTCTGCCCTTGGTCCAGTTTTGCACCATCTGCAGCGGGTATTCGACATTTTCGAAGACAGT
>CALZLE010000297.1 GCA_945788205.1 uncultured Desulfuromonadales bacterium | reverse complement strand
AATCCTGTCGCGTATCTGATACCTTGTCACCGGGTTTTAAGAGTAAATGGAGATATCGGCGGCTATCATTGGGGAACAAAGCGCAAGCGGGCAATCCTCGCCCGCGAAGCAGCTTGCTGTGACCATGCGGCTTCCAGCTAGTTTCTGTCTGGCACCCACTCAGGGATTCGACTGCCTGAGACATGGGACCCATTTATGTTTACGATCAGGACCATTCTTGCTTTGCTGCATATTTCGGACTCTTTCGCGCAACGTTCCTGCTAGATTAGATAAATTGATGAACGGCGAGGATGTAAAACTCGAAATTAATTAGATTGCTTGAAATTTGTGAGATTTATATAAAGCATGCTGCTTGAATTACTATCACTTTTTACTGCTGGTCTTTTGGGAGGCATTCTCAACTCAATTGCCGGAGGTGGAAGTTTCATAACATTTCCGGCGCTCCTCTTTTTTGGTGTTCCACCGATTAGTGCCAACGCAACAAATACTTTTGCTTCCTGTGCTGGCTATTTGAGCGGTGCTTATGCGTTCCGAAAAGATCTACGCGCACATAAAAGAGAATTGCCGCGCATTATTCTGGTTAGCCTAACGGGTGGTATCGCAGGAGCCTGGTTACTCCTTCAAACTCCAGAAGCCACCTTTCGTGAAATCATCCCTTGGCTGTTATTATTTGCCACGTTGCTTTTTATCTTCGGCGGGAAACTTAACAGCACATTGAAACAATTCGCTTCATATCACCAACACGCCACATTTATAGGCCGTGTATTACTGATGCTCCTGCTGCTCGGGATATGTCTCTACGGTGGCTTTTTTAATGCTGGTTTGGGGATAATTGTTCTCAGTTATCTGGCACTGGCTGGCTATTCGAACATCAACACGATGAATGGTCTGAAACTCCTTGTTTCAGCAACCATCTCGTTGATCGCGATTGTTCTGTTTATTTACAATGGAGTCATTGCATGGCAGGAGGGCATAAGTGTTTTGCTTGGGACATTAGTGGGTGGGTATGTTGCCGCTCATGTTTCCCGCAAGCTCTCCCAAAAACATATAAGGTCCTTTATTTTTATGGTGAGCTGTGGAATTACTTTTTACTTCTTTATTGATATGTACGCCCTGTAAATCACCTAGTTAAACACGCGAAACGTCCATGGACACAACCTGGGCCACCCCGGTGCGCAGTCAAGTAATCCATGATCGGCTGGTAGTTCTGGGACATGATCAGTGGATTGTCGCGGGGATGACCCCAATAGAGACCAGCGGCTTCTCGCCGGTGAAGGTTGCAGTTGACGAGTGCAACAAGAAGTACAAGAGCAGCGAGAAAGTTCAGAATTATAACTTTGGAGCACATGTCGCCAGGTTCTGGCATTGACTTCATCTGCCTATGCGGATAGAGCGACAAACATGAAGAAACTTGCTCAAACATTCAAAGCGCTGTCAGACGAAACCCGTTTGCGGATCCTGGCCCTGTTGACTCAGGGGGAGCTGTGCGTCTGTGATCTGATGGCGATTTTACAGTTACTGCATATTATGGTCGAATGCGGCCACCCATTATGCTGTGAAACCCGCCGGGCATTATGATTGAAACCTGCCACCCTGCAGATTTCATCCCTTCGAAAATGGCTCCATAGCCGATCTGAAGTTTCGGGATGAGGATTCCTCTAAGTGAACTTCCAGCCCGCCTCAAGGAACTGCCAAAAGACAAGATTATTGTGACTGCCTGTCCGCATAAAGACCGAGCGGCAATCGCTATGACCTATTTACGGTCCAAGGGAATTCCGGCTCGTTACCTGACAGATGGTCTGATTGGTCTGTTCGAAAGCCTGCGTGGAGATAAAGCGCAAAAATTTATGCAAGATCTCAACTGAGAATGATAACGACCGCGGCTTCACTTCAACCAGTGGAGTCGCGGTAGTTAGATGTTCGGTTTGCTGAGGAAATATCATGAAAAATGAAAGTATCGCACTGGTGGTTATCACACTCCTGATTGGTGACCTCGTTGGGGCGATCTACAGCAATGCAAAAAAAGGATAGTTATGAAGGGATTTTTTGCCCAGCACGGTTTTTGAGTCAGAGAAAAAGAGTTCTTTCTTCAGGCCGTCAGTGCCAGGGGTGGACTTCTGTTGGGACTATCACACAAAAAGTCCCCGCTCGGAGGCGAGGACTTTTCGGTTGCATAGGGAATCTTGCAAACAGTATTAATTACGACTTATTGCTGAAACTACGAATGTAGAACACCTTCGGCTTGGTGCCTTTTTCCGGCAGGAGCACGGTCGGTTTGTAGGTTTTCAGCAGTTTGACGATTTCACTTTTGGGGTCATTCAGATCACCAAAGATCCGGGCGTCGGCAGGGCAGGCCACGACACAGGCTGGCGCCAGCCCATCGGCAACCCTGTGGTCACAGAAGGAACATTTTTCGACCGTTCCCTTCTTTCTGACCGCCTCGTAGCCATCCGCACCGCGATCAACATTAAAGTTGGGGAAGGGTGCGTTGCTTGCCTCGCTTAACTCCTTTTTGGAGAAAGTGCCCCCTTTGACGATGCGGCTGTCATCGGTCACATAATCGAGAAAAGCACTCTGCTGGTTGTAGGAGATGACTTTATAGGGGTCGGCCAGGATGCAGCTTTTGCAGCCGATACAGATACTCGGGTCGTGGATCACCATCCCCTTGTTGTCTTTATGCATCGCTTTGGTCGGACAGACCCTGATGCAGGGAGCGTCTTCACAGTGATTACACAAGGTCGGAACATGTTCGTACTTGGTGTCCGGAAACACACCATAGGTTTCGACTTTGTGGCTGGCCCAGTCGATGCCGACCGGGGTGTTGTTCTCGCTCTTGCAAGCGAGGTCGCAGCCTCCGCACCCGACACAGCGATGCAGGTCGATGATCATTCCACACTTTACTTTATTGGCCATGATTTATACCTCACCTATATCTTCTCGATTTTTACGCGTGAAAGACCGCCGTGGCGTGGGTTAGAGCCACTTAAACGCTCCCAGTCATAGTGGAGAATGTCGTTGTTGTTGGCACCTCTCGGCTTGGAACCGAACACTTCACTCCCCACCCTGCCATAGGCCCAGTGACCCTGGCCAAAGCACTTGATAACAACACCGGGACGGGTTCCTTCCCACAGATGGACTTCGCTCTCAATACTCCCCTGAGGGGAGGTGATGCGGATGCGGTCACCCTCTTTCAGGCCGAGTTTCTTGCCATCGAGCGGGTTGATTTTGGTCACGTCCTTGTCGGCTACGCCGCCGGGGTCGACATCGAGCATACCGTAATACCAGGGAGTGTTCTGGCTCCGGCCTTCGCGGTTAAGGCGTGAGCGGTGCTCCGCGAAGATAAAGGGATACTCTTTCTCATCCCCGTGCCGGACCGGTGGCTCGTAGTGAGGCACGAAAGAGAGATCCCCGCGACAGGTGTAGTTGGCAGCCTCAAAGGCTTCATCCATGCTCATGTTGTGTTTTTCCGCATGCGCACCCATCGCCTTTTTCAGGGTTTCGCTATAGAACTCGAACTTGTGAGTCGCCGTCTTGAAATTGTCGATTTTCTTGCCCGGAGTGAAGCGCTTGGTCTTCCAGATGCCTTTTTCCACCAGTTCTTTCCAACTGGTGATGTTGTCCCCCTTGCTGGCGGCTTTGCCGGTCCAGAGGGGCTCAAGGTAGTATTTCAGTGCAAACAGATCGAATTCTTCGGAATTCTGTGGCACTTTTCCAGTTTCCGGATCCTTGAAGTTCTCCTGATAATAGCGCAGCGGCCCGTCGAAGCCTTTTTTGGCCAGTGACTGCGCAATCAGAAAAGGAACCTCTGTTTCGTCAGTTTTGGCATCGGCGTAGGGTTTAATCATCGGAACATTCAAGGTTGCGTAGCCATGGAGATTCTGCTTGCTCTTGAGATAGCCCCACCGCTCGAACATACTCATTTTCGCCGGCAGAACGATATCGGCAAACATGCTCATCTCGGCAAGGTTGGTGGTGATATGGGCAAAGAACGGCAGCTTCGCCATCGCTTCTTCCCACTGTTGGGTGCCGTTGGAGGAGTAGACGAAATTGTTCCAGTAGCCGATGGCGACCTTGATATCGTACGGATCTTCATCCAGCAGGGCCTGGGCGACCCGCGAAGTGACAACTCCGCCGCCGCTCTTCTTTTTCAGTGAGGGGAAGTTTTTCGTGCCGCGCTGATCGATCTTCGGTTTTTTCGTATTCGCTGTCAGCTTCGGATCGAGATAAGGCTTGTAGTCGGGTGATTTATTGACCGGCGGGGATAATTTCTGCAGAGTCCCGCCGGCGGCATCGACCGAACCGACCAGGCCGTTGAGGGCGTGTCCGGCAAGGGACGCATAGGCACCGCGTACCTGCATTGAAGCACCGGGGCTGACCCAGGAGATCGCCTTGCTGCCCGCTTCGGCGAATTCTCTGGCCACCGCCCGGATCTCGTCGGCTTTGATCCCGCAGATGTCCTCGGCCCATTCCGGGGTTCTGTCCTTGAGTTCCAGGTTCCACCACTTGACCACGCCATAGGTGTGCTTTTCATTGAAGGTCGTCTCGGCCTGGACTTCCTGACCGGGGATAAAAGCGTTCTGGCCATCGGCAAAATCACCGACAAACAGTTTGTTCCACTTCCCTTCGCTCAGAATCACATGGGCAATGGCGACCTGTAAGGCGCTGTCGGTTCCGGGGATGACCGGCAGCCAGCGATCTGCTTTGGCGGCCGTCGCGGAAAGGCGCGGATCGATGGCGGTAACCCGGGCGCGGTCTTTGATGTTGCCCATCTGCTTGATGAACCAGGGGGTCTGCCGGTTGGATGCGATGCCGTCCCAGCCCCAGGCCAGCAGGTAGCGGGTGTTCTCCAGATCGGCGTCGGCATAATCCCAGAAGCCTTCGGTGTAGTAGCGGCCGAATTTTTCCGCTTCGGCGCAGATGGCACTGTGAGAGATGTTGTTTGGACTTCCGATCAATTTCGGAAAGGTACCGTAAATGATTTCGCGCATATAAGTGTAGCGGCCGCGCATCAGTAAGAACTTGTGCGACTCGCCGGCGTTGATCAGCTCGAGAATTTTGTCGGCAATTGTATCGGCAGCTTCTTCCCAGCTGATCGGGACAAATTTGGGGTCGATCCCTTTGCCCTTTTTCGGATTGGTCCGTTTCAGTGGTGTTTTTACCCGGTCTGGATCATAAACCTGCTGTAGCGCAAGATGAGGACGAGGGCAGATCCGCCCCCCACTAGGGGAATTCGGGTTGCCTCTGACCTTGACAACTCTGTCGCCGACCACCAGACCCTGAATGCTGCACCAGCTGGTACAACCCTGACAGGTCGAGGCGACCCATTTGCCCGCCTCACCTTCGTAGGCCAGTTCGCCGATTTTTGCGTCAGCGTCTTTCGGCACCAACATGGTCGGCACCGTCACCGCTGCCGCTGTGGTGGTTGCTGAGACTTTCAGAAATTTTCTTCTATTCATGCTCATGGTTTGCTCCTTAGATCGACTGGCCAAGATAAACGACGAGATTTTTTAGGAAAAAGCTTCCTGCAATCATGGCGACAGACGCAGGGACAAAGACCGATTTGAAAGATGCCTTTTTAAAAAGCGCCAGGGTAAAAAGACCGAGGGGAACGACCAGACCGAGCAGAATGCTTATGCCCCAGAACTGCATGCCGAAGCTCTGCATCAGAACCTCGTATGCGTGCTTGGAAGAGTCACTGGTCAGCGCGAGGTTGTAGGCCCAGGCCAGCACCGCCGCCAGCTCCAGCGTAAGAATCAGGTTCATCACCAGCGGCAGCTTCAGTTTGGTTGCCAGATCATCCAGTTGCCCAAGGTTCAAACAGAGCAGCAGCGAGGCTCCGGCCAGCAGGGAAGAGACGAAGAACACCACCGGAATGGCGTTGTTCCAGGGTTCAATGCTGATGCCGGTCAATAGAAATCCGTGATACAGGCCGACCAGGCCCGCCAGCACTGCGCCGAAATAGACAACAGGTCCCGAGAGGGTTTCCGCACCTTTGGTGACCGCGAGGAATGCCAGAACCAGCGCCACCAGGATGAAGCCGCTCTGCAGGAAGATGCCGAGCGACATGAAAGAGGTCGGGTTCACCTCGTAAAGTGTCTTGATGACGTTGAAGGGGCGACCCAGCTCAGTCATGAGCAGGAGCAAGCCGGCGATGACTGCAATCGGCGCAATGAGGAAGGCTTTTTTGATGAAACTTCCGTACGCTTCGGAATCGACGTAATAAAGCAGGGCGCCGAGCAGAAAGGCCCCAATGCCGATACCGCCTAAAAACAGATCGAGAGAGACCCTGATGTCCCACAATACGCTCATGATATTCTCCTCTGGTGGAATAAACTATGTTCAGAAGTCCTGTTAAGTTGCCCTGGTTGCCGTACTGAAACGGATCTGCAATGCCTCTTCAAGCGTTCCCCCTTTCTTGAAAGGGTTAAAATGGCGCTGTGTCTGAATGTGAAAGCTTGTCAGTGCATTTAGAGAGCACAGGCTGTGCCAAAAGGGGAGACAGAAAAAGACTTTTAAATACAGGGGCATAGCAGACAGGAGAAGGTTGGAGGCGGGGGATGGATATTACGAAAATGTAACACTTTCGCGGGGTGGGCGTTTTTTCATGTGTTTTCAGCGGGTTAGGTCGAAGCCGTTAGCATTACGAATATTACTCACTCGCGGCTGAGTTTTTCCCAGAGAGTTTTCCGGGAGATTCCCAATCGTTCCGCTGCTGCTGATTTATTGTCTCGCTCCTCAACCAGGACGGCTCGAATGAATTTAGCCTCAAATTTCCGGACCGCTTCCTTGAGGGAAACGTCCGTTCTGAACCCCTGAATCAATTCACTGCCGGTTGCCTTTGCCGCGACGATCTCCGGCGGCAATTTGTCCGGCCCGACTTCCTGGCCGGCATACAGGACCTGTAGCCGTTCCAGCAGATTTCTCAATTCACGAATGTTGCCGGGGAAGGGATAGTTCTCCAGGCTGGCGAAGGTTTCGGGGCTCAAGACAATTGGTGCCTGGTCATTCTGGCGGGCAAAAAAATTGATAAATTCGGACAGCAGCGCGGCGATGTCTTCACGGCGTTCACGCAGTGGTGGAATCTGGACCGGAATAACGTTGAGTCGATAGTAAAAGTCTTCTCGCACACGTCCTTCTTTCACCAGCTGCGCCAAGTCCTGATGAGTCGCCGCGACCAGCCTGAAATCGACATTTCTTTCCCGGTCTTCTCCCAACCGCCGCAGCTTCTTTTCCTGTAACACCCGCAACAGCTTAACCTGCATGGTCAAGGGGATTTCGCCGATTTCATCCAGAAACAGGGTGCCTCCGTCGGCCTGAAGCAGCAAGCCGTCATGATCTCTTTGCGCGCCGGTGAAGGCGCCTTTGCGATAGCCGAACATCTCACCTTCGAGGAGTGCTTCCGGGATCGCCGCACAGTTGACCCTGATCATGGGAGCAGCGGCTCTTGGACTGCTTCGGTGGATGAAGTCCGCCAGACGCTCTTTGCCGACCCCGCTTTCCCCGAGCAGCAGTACGGTTGCCTGGGTTTGTGCGGCCACTTTGCAGGAGTGAACCACCTGCTGGAACTTGGGGGAATTACTGGAGAGCGCCTGACCGGAGCTGCACTCGATCAATTGCTTCCTTAAGGTTTGCAGCTGAAAAGCGCGTTCAATCCTAAGCAGCAACAGGTCGACCTTGAACGGTTTGGCCAGATAATCGTAAGCTCCATCACGCATCGCCACAACGGCCGCCTCAACGCTCGACTGGCCGGTCATCAGGATGATATTGCAGTCCGGCTGGCGACTCTGCAGTTCGTGCTGCAATTCGATCCCGGAAATGTCGGGCAGCTTGATATCGAACAGGGCGACCGGGAAGCTGTGCTTGGCGATCAGGTCGAGCGCCTGCTGACCATTTTCTGCACAGTAGACCTGGTATCCGGCATCTTCCAGGTTATCCTGCAGGGTCAAGCGGTGGAGTTGCTCGTCTTCAACCAGAAGGATCGTTCTGTTATTCATTTGCTGTCCTGACGGTTAAGTGGCAGTCTGATTTCGAAGCAGGCACCTTTTTCCGAGTCGAGCAAGCGTAACGAACCGCCATGCTTCTCGATCGTATTCAGGCTGAAAGCAAGGCCTATCCCGGTCCCTTTTCCCGCCGCTTTGGTAGTGAAAAACGGCGTGAATATCTGCTCTTTCAGGTGGCCCGGCACACCGGGCCCGGTGTCTGCGACCCGGTAGCAGAAGTCGCCACCTTCAAGCGCGCTAGTGAGCCTGATTTCTCCTGTTCCATCGAGTGCATCTGCGGCATTGATCACCAGGTTGAGAATCACCTGCTGGATCTTGCGGGCGTCACAGGCGAGGGTCGTTTGCGGGGCGCTGTCAGACAAGTGAAGGTCGACCTGTTTGTCTTTGACGGCCATCTGGCAGATGCGCAAGCTTTCCTCTGTCAGTGCCCGGCTGTCGGTCGGGGTTTTTACAACCTCTCCGGAGCGGGACAGGTCGAGCAACTGGGTGACAATGCCGCTGATCCGTTCAACCTCATTTTGAATGTACGGCAGATAGCGATCGAGCGATTCCGGCTTTTTAGCAATCGTAAACAGGGCGGTGTGGATTCCGGCCAGCGGATTATTGATCTCGTGAGCGACCCCGGAGACGATCCGGCCGGCGGTGACCAGGCGTTCATTTTCGAGGAGCTGCTGAACACTTTTATCCCGCTCCTTTTCACTCTTGCGCAGCCGCTTGAGCATTCGGCTGAAACTGTTGTGCAGCAGGCCGAGTTCATCGCGCCGGTCGCTGGCAGTAATTTTTGTCAGCTGATCGCCATCGACCTGCTCCATGACCCCGGCAAGTTTACGTAACGGTTGCACCAGTTGTGTGCCGGCAATAAAGAATATGCCCAGCGCGCAAAATGCAAACAGGCTGCTGAAGCTGAAGATCCGCCAGGCCAGAGCTTGCAACTGGGTCTCCAGCGGGGCCAGCGGCAGGCCGACCCTGAGACTGCCCCAGCGTTTGCCATGGATCGCCAGCGGCGAACCGACATCCAGAATCAGCTGTTCTTGCCATTGCTGGCGTTGCAGAACAACCGATGAAGCCGACAGGACGTTACGGGTCAGGTCGTCGGTGAGGATTTCACCGAACCGATTGAGCTGGCTGTGGGCAAGAATTTTACCGCCCGAGTCGGTCACGACGGCATAGACGGGGGTCAGCTGGCGGTTCTCCATGATGTCGATCACGAAGTTGTCGAGCAATCCGCCTTCGGCAACCAGACCGAGCTCTTCATAAACAAGGGCATTGATGATCGGAATCGCCATACTGCTGACCAGCACGGTTCCCGCATCTTCCAGCCGGTTCTGCAGCATCTGGCGCTCGTGAAACCAGGTCCAGCTGCCCCAGGAGATGGAGAACAGAATGACCAGTCCGCAGGCGAACAGCATGAACTTGGTGCGCAGGCTGTAGACAGGGCTCACCGGGGATGACATGACTTGCCACAGCCTCCTGAAATGTTTTCAAGCATCCGCAGAATCGGTCGATAGTCTTCGGTGCTGGCCGGTACGAAACCATTGCGGAACTCCGGATCCCAATGCTCAAGCATCTGCCGATGTTGCGGGTCTTCCGGGTTGATTGCCAGCAGTGCTTTGTTCAGGGCATCGATCAACTCCTGCGGGGCATCCTGACGGACGACGATCGGCACGGCGGGGATCGGCTCAGAGCGCCCGATAATTTTCAAACCGGATTTCCGATACCGGTTCGCGACCACATCCTTGACCGCACCAGCGTCATATTGGCCTTTGAGCACCGCCCGGGCGACGTCGGTATGGGTCGGCAGGTTGACGTAGTGGCTCAAATCATCAAGTTTGATCCCCTGTTGAAACAGCAGGTAGCGGGGAATTAAGTTGCCCGAGGTCGAGTGAACATTGCCGAAGGCAAAACTTTTGCCGCGCAGTTGCATGACCGATGAAATGGCACTTTCCCGGCGCACGACAATAAAGCTGAAATAGTCCGGGTCACCGCTCGCGTTGCGCGGTCGCAGAATCGGCATGGCGCCAAACCCCTGGCTGGCTGCCGCGAAGGTGACATCGCCCAACGAGGCGACCTGGGTCACTCCGGTGCGCAAATCCTCTACCACTTGGGGGTAATCGCGGGCCAGTTTGAGTTCAAACTGGTAGGGGGTCGTCCGGGTCAGATAGTCCATGATCGGCTGGTAGTTCTGGTACATGATCATCGGATTGTAGCGAGGAATGACACCGAAATGAATAATCGGTTTTTCGTCAGACAAAGACGGGGTCGCTGTTAGACAGAGCAGTAACAGCGCCGTCAGAAGTCGAAAAATGGGGTTGCCATAACGCATAGGTCTGATCCTGTCTTGACTCTTATCCGCCTATGCGGATATAGTGTCAAACATGAAGAAACTTGCTCAAACATTCAAAGCGCTGTCAGACGAAACCCGTTTGCGGATCCTGGCCCTGTTGACTCAGGGGGAGCTGTGCGTCTGTGATCTGATGGCGATTTTGCAGTTACCACAATCAACGGTCTCCCGTCACCTCGCCTATTTGCGCAACACCGCCTTGGTTGCCGATCGGCGCGAAGGGGTCTGGATGTACTATCGTCTGGAAGATCAACTGCCAATCATGCAGGATCAGTCCTGGCAAAACCTGTTCGATCAGTTACTCACTCAACAGCAGGCAGATGCCGATTTGGCTGAATTAAACCGGTACCTGGCAGAAAAAGAAGGATCGTGCTGCGGCTGATTTTTTTTGCGCATCCAGCATCCGCCCATGCGGATACCCTAGTTTAAAGCTCGCTGGAAGAAAAGCTATTTAATCTTGAATCTAACTGAAACACGATAGAACGGATAGAGAAATGAGTATAAAAGTAGGGATCAACGGCTTTGGTCGCATGGGGCGACTGGCATTGAGGGCCGCTTGGGACTGGCCGGAGTTCGAAATCGTTCACATCAACGAAATCAAGGGCGGGGCTGAATGTGCCGCGCACCTGCTTGAATTTGATTCGGTCCACGGGCGCTGGGATCGGCAGATCGGATTTGACGAGACTTCGCTGACGATAGATGGCAGGCACATCAGCTTCAGTGAACACCAATACCCGGGCGAAGTTCCCTGGGACGAGTTGGGAGTTGATATCGTCATCGAATCGTCCGGTAAGTTCCGCACCACCGAACTGCTGCAGCCTTACTACGACCGAGGCGTGAAGAAGGTGATCGTCGCCGCTCCGGTTAAGCAGGGGGCGCTGAACATCGTCATGGGGGTCAACGATCATCTTTATAATCCAGATGAGCACAAACTGCTGACCGCCGCCAGCTGCACCACCAACTGTCTGGCGCCGGTGGTCAAGGTGCTGCACGAAAAAATCGGCATCGAGCACGGGGTGATTACCACCGTACATGATGCCACCAACACACAAGTGGTGATCGACGCGCCACACAAGGACCTGCGCCGGGCGCGGGCGGCGAGCATGTCGCTGATCCCGACGACCACCGGCAGCGCCACCGCCATCACCCTGATCTACCCGGAGCTAAAAGGCAAGCTGAATGGCCACGCCATCCGCGTGCCGCTGTTGACCGGTTCGATCACCGATGCGGTGTTTGAAATGCAACGCGAGGTGACTGCCGAAGAGGTCAACAGTCTGTTTCACGAAGCGGCCGATAGCTACCTGCAGGGCATTCTCGGAATTGAAGAGCGCCCACTGGTCTCCATCGATTTCAAGAGTGATCCCCGTTCGGCGATTGTCGATGCGCCTTCGACCATGGTGGTCGATGGTACCCAACTCAAAGTTTTCATCTGGTATGACAACGAAGTCGGCTACGCCAACCGGATGATGGAGCTCTGCAAAAAGGTTGCGCTGAGTCTGCCATGACCGATCTGCGTAACTACGCCTTCGTCACCGGCGCCTACTGGGGATTTACCCTCACTGACGGCGCCCTGCGCATGCTGGTGCTGCTGCATTTTCACGCGCTTGGTTACAGCGCAGTGCAGATCGCTTTCCTGTTCCTGCTCTACGAGTTCTTTGGCGTGGTGACCAACCTGATCGGTGGCTGGATCGGCTCGCACCTGGGGCTGAAGGTGACCCTGTTTTCAGGTTTGGCATTACAGATTGTCGCACTGGGAGCCTTGGGCCTGCTCGATCCGAGTTGGCCGCTGATTATCTCGGTCTGTTACGTGATGGGCCTGCAGGCCCTTTCCGGGATCGCCAAAGATTTGACAAAAATGAGCAGCAAGAGCGCCATCAAGGTGCTGGTGCCGGAGGAAGCCGACAGCGCTTTGTTTAAATGGGTAGCTGTGTTGACCGGCTCGAAAAACGCTTTGAAAGGGGTCGGTTACTTCCTCGGTGGTCTGCTGCTGGCAACAGTCGGCTTCCGTTACTCCCTCTGGCTGATGGCAGCGGGACTGGCGCTGGTTTTACTGGCAACCCTGCTCTCTTTGCCGCGAGAGATCGGCATGGCGAAGAAGAAAACGAAGTTCTCCGCCATCCTCTCAAAAAGCCGCGATATCAATCTGCTCTCGGCGGCCCGCCTGTTTCTGTTCGGCTCACGGGACATCTGGTTCGTGGTCGGCCTGCCGGTCTTCCTCTCTGCCAGCCTCGGCTGGAGTCATACCCAAGTTGGGGGATTCCTTGCCCTCTGGGTGATCGGTTACGGCGGTGTGCAAGCCCTCGCGCCAAAACTGCTGAAGTCGTCATTGAGGGATGGAACGCCACGTGGTGGAACTGCCAGTGTCGGGGCTTTTGCGCTAGCTATTCTGACTGCGCTGATTGCCGTCGGTGTGACCCTTGAGCTCTCTCCCTGGCTGACGGTGGTTGCCGGCTTGGCATTGTTTGGACTGATTTTTGCCATCAATTCTTCGGTACATTCCTACCTGATCCTCGCCTACACAGAGACCGATCAAGCCGCGCTGAACGTTGGTTTCTACTATATGGCCAATGCTGCCGGGCGACTGGTCGGGACGCTGCTCTCGGGAGTTGTTTTTCAATTGGCCGGGCTCACCGGCTGCCTCTGGGTGTCGGCAGCCTTTGTGTTGCTGGCAGGAGGGATTTCGCTGCTGTTGCCACGTGGCCAACGTCTCTTATCAGCAAACTAGGAGGTGGATGATGGAACATGGACTGACCAAACAGCTCTCTTTTCTCGACCGCTACCTGACCCTGTGGATTTTTCTGGCTATGTTTGTGGGGGTCGGTGGTGGCTGGCTGTTCCCCGGGGTGAAGGATGTGGTCAACGCTTTCAGTGTCGGCACCACCAACATCCCGATCGCCATCGGGCTGATATTGATGATGTATCCGCCGCTGGCCAAGGTCCGCTATGAGGAACTTGGGGAAGTTTTTCAGAACAAGAAAATTCTCGGCATTTCGCTCATCCAGAACTGGATCATCGGCCCGATGCTGATGTTCACCCTCGCGATTGTTTTTCTCGGTAATTATCCAGAATACATGGTCGGCTTGATCATGATCGGATTGGCACGCTGCATCGCCATGGTCATAGTCTGGAATGAACTGGCCAAAGGCAACACCGAGTACTGCGCCGGGCTGGTTGCTTTCAATTCGGTCTTTCAGGTGCTCTTCTACTCAGTCTACGCCTGGCTCTTTGTCAGCGTGTTGCCACCATTGTTTGGGCTGCAGGGGGCGGTTGTTGAAGTCAGTATCGGCCAGATCGCAGAGAGCGTTGCCATTTACCTCGGCCTCCCCTTTGTTGCCGGGATGCTGACCCGCTTTTTTCTCCTCAAAGCCAAGGGGCGCGATTGGTACGAGCAGGTGTTCATCCCCAAGATCAGCCCGATCACCCTGATCTCCCTTCTTTTCACCATCGTCGTCATGTTCAGCCTGAAAGGGGAACTGATTGTTACAATCCCCCTCGATGTGGTGCGCATTGCCATCCCTCTTTTGATTTACTTCGTGGTGATGTTTCTGGTCAGTTTCTGGATGGGGGTCAAAGCTGGAGCCGATTACTCTAAAACTGCGACCGTCGCCTTCACAGCATCCGGTAACAACTTCGAACTGGCCATCGCCGTGGCGGTCGCGGTCTTTGGTCTCGATTCTGCTGTGGCTTTTACTGCGGTGATTGGTCCACTCGTAGAAGTGCCCGCTCTGATCGGTCTTGTGAATGTCGCTTTCTGGTTACAGAAAAAATATTATGGAGAGCGATTAGCTGTGGAAAATTAACCCCTTCCGACAAGTGTCTCACAATATACGAGTTCCAGGATTCTCTGTACGGTCCATATCATCGTGCGAAACGGCCACAGGGTGATATGCTGAAGGTCTGACGTAAACAGCGAAGAAGGAGCGGATTATGAATGTATTCGATATCGCCATGAAGATGGAATTAGACGGCAAGGCCTACTATGAAAGCTTGGCCAGTCAAACAGATCTGCCCGGACTCCAGACGATATTCCGGCAGATGGCAGAGGATGAGCAAAAACATTTTGAGGCCTTCAAAGCCATGAAGGCCGGTAAAAACCTGCCCGCCCTCAAGGATGGGACCACCCTTGCTGAGACCCGGAATGTCTTTGAGACTCTTCCGCGACCGGAAATGGCGATCAAAAATGTCAAAGACACACTCGCCGCCTACCAGCACGCGATGGATGTCGAAGCCGAAAGTCAGCAGTTCTACGAAAAAGCGGCCGGTGAAGAGACTAACCCACAGCTCAAAGAAACTTTACTGAAGATCGCCGCAGAGGAAAAGCAGCACTTCGATATCATGGAAAATGTTTATCATTTTATCAATGCACCCAATCAGTTTTTGTCCGGTGCTGAAGTATATAACAGGGAATAGACGGTCACGTTAGCAGTTCGGGGGACTTGCTT
>CALZLE010000296.1 GCA_945788205.1 uncultured Desulfuromonadales bacterium | reverse complement strand
GTGATTTCTCCTGTCAACTCCTGCATAAAATCTTCAAAATCCTGTTCCAACTCTAACTGGCAATGCTCCAGATCCGCAATCCCTTCTGCGAGAGGGAACTTGTGCTGCAAACGAACCTCCAAGCGCTGCAAAACCCGCAGCACAACGTCAGGATGCTGATAGGATGTCAACCAGTCATGCTCAATCATCCTTGGAAGTTGTTGTTGCAAAGCTTTAGGCAATAAATCGAAACAGCTTTGCAGGCCAAGATACACCTGCTGAGCAAACTTAGCCAAAGGTTGTGTTGAATATTGACTCCAGTTGCGGGCCAGAAAATGGTCATAAAAGACATCCACCAAGATTCCACGGGCATAACGAAAACGTGGATTAAGCCGCTGTCGGCTACGTTGAAAAGCAAGACTATGTAACGTGTAGGTATCGATTCGGCGATGTAGCCACAGATGCCGGGACAATTCATCGGGGAGATCAGCGGAGATAGGGCCTTTGACAAAATCTCCCATTAAAGATCCGGCCCAAGCCTGTGGTGTTGGGGCGGAAAAGTAGAGGTGAGCGAGATAGTTCACAGTAAAATCGATTGGGCAACGTTTAGCCGTCGCCATCCAATCTGGCAACCAAGACTTTCAATTCATCGATAACAGCGACCTGCCCTTCACCGGAGTTCAAAAGATAATGATAAAAGTCGAGCATATTTTCGCGCTGTCCGGAGCGGACAAAACGTTTGGTCAATTCTTCAAGCTGTTTCGCTGTACCGCTCTCATCAGCAACCAACTTCCAGAAGAAGGGGGCTGCCTGTTGCCAATCCTGACGATCACAGTACAGGCAGACAAGACCGGCTACAGCAAAGGGATCATCACCCAACTCAATGGCTTTAAGGTAGGATAATTCCGCTTTGGAACTATCCCCAAGATGGACCTGGGCGTCACCCATCCGGGTAAAAAGTGCCTGTGTCCCTTCGTTATGCTTGAGAATTTGCTCCCAGATTTCAATCGCCTTGTCATATTGGTGGTGCCAGCGGAAACAATTCCCAAGACCGTAAAGCGCGTAGGGATTATGCGCGTCAACCGCCAAAGCTCGCCGAAAAAATTGTTCTGCCTTTTCAAATGCGTTAATCCGCCAGCAAAGCTTGCCGATAATCGTCAAAATGTGTAACTCGTTGGGATCGAACTGAAGGACCTTTTCGTAATATTCAATCGCCTTTTCATCCCGGCCAAGTCGGTGCTGGAGATCGGCCATCCCGGTCAATGCGAAACGGTCTCGGGGATCAGATTTGATAATCTGCCGATAGGCCTCTTCCGCCTTATCGTATTGCAGCAACGCCTTGCAGCTATCCGCAATGCGGGTCATCACATGTTTATCACGCGGACGCAGCGACAAATACTGCTTCCAAAGTCGGATTGCTTCTTGATGTCGGCCCATTTTTTTGCAGACATCACCCAAACCACGCAGGGCAAACAGGTTATTTTTATCTGTTGTCAGTAACTGTCGATAGCAGCGTTCCGCTTCCGGATACTCACCCGCCTCACGGCAGGCATCCCCCATACCACAGAGCAGATAAGGATTATCCGGCTCCCGCTCTAAACCTTCACTAAAGAGATCCTGTGCTTCTTTAAAGCGCCGGGCGCGAAACTTCTGCCGACCTTTTTTGGAAATATCGATGACTGAAAGCTGACGTTTCCCTCCTCGGTCAGCACCAGTATTTCTTGAGTTTTCCACATTTACTCCTGGACTTTTTCATTTCGGCAACGGGCAAACAAACGGTCGACATATTCGCGACGGCACCAGTTTTCCAATTTAATCATCGCCTCAAGCGGCTGACGAAAATCCTGCTGCCCGATGGCAAAAACTCCGTGACCGTAAACAACTGCGATTCCAGCATCGATAACGGGCGGTACCTTACGGGCAATCCCACCAGCACCAACCTCTCCAGCAACGACCGGAGCAGAATCCAAGTATCTGACTTTATCACAATCTTTCCAACAATCAGCAATTTTACACTCAGTTTCATCACAAATTAAGCTCAGGACCACAGAAAATTTCGGATGACCATGCAAAATCGTTCGGGCACCGCTCTGTTCAAAAATCGCCCGGTGAGCAATCAACTCACTCGATGCTGTAATTCCAGCGGTGCTAGAATTGTCATTCGGCACCCGGTCGATGCAGCCGGGAAGTTCATCAAGACTCGCCCCGGTTTGTGAGATAAATAGCTGATTTTCAAAACAGGTGGAGATATTGCCAAAAAAGGAGTCGACTAATTTCAGCTCAACCGTTCGTCTACCAACCTGATCCATCGCCTGCAGGATAATGCTTTTGCTTTCCATTGGCTCGCAGATCAGATCATCACAGCGGTTCGGGATCTCCTGCTCCAACTGCTGCCAAAGAGGTTGTAGCTGCGCCAATTCTTGCTCAGTCGGTGGCTGCGGGTCAGTCAATAATAGCAATAGCAATTTAACAAACAGGGCATGGTACACCGAAGAATAGTTGATATAGGCCTGCTCGACAGTCACACTGCCGCTCGCCATGATACCGACTCCCTCGACCAGTATTCCCTTGCGCTGACCGAGTTGTTCAACCAACCGTTGTGGATTTTCGACCGAGAACTCGTCCTGCCGAATAATCGGAATATCATGCAGAAATGTCCGGGTTTCGGTGTCCTGCGGAACAATCTGCTTTTCCGTCGCCGGAGTGCGGGCCAGTAACAAATTCAACAACGGCAGCGGTGGCTCTGCGACCACTAGAGAAATAACGTTCAACCGCTCAATAACTGCCTTCCCGAGCGGCAGCAGGGATTCGTTCCCCGCGCAAAGTAACCGATCATCCTTGGCGAACAGTGCCGTTCTTCGAGCAGCAGCACTCCCATCACTGGCCAGTTTAGCGGCATATTTTTTCAACTGCCGGATCAAGGCTGCTGCTCCAGAAAATTCTTATCAATGAAACAACCCTGATCATCCAACCCACGAATTCGATAATACTTTTGTACTTCTTCAACAAAACGTGCTCGATCAATTGCCGGAACGTCGATACCATCCCCACTACTGCCAACCTCAGAAAAAAATCGCTCTGGAAGGAGATCATCCTTCGCTGTAAAACCGTTCTCCTGGTTATAAAAACGTTCGGTTAAGTAAATCCGCTCGCCAATCTCTTTCAGCTTTTGCGGCGTGTAATCGATTC
>CALZLE010000295.1 GCA_945788205.1 uncultured Desulfuromonadales bacterium | reverse complement strand
TCGACACCGCCAGCAGCAGCATCGGTACCATCACCATGACACACAGGATTGTGATAATCGTTGATCTCTTCATAAGTTTCTTCCTCCAAATAGTTTCTATAAATTAGTCGAGAACGAGATTTTCTTGGGACGTTGTCAGGTTCCGGGTTACGCCATGGGGAACTTCACGATGGCATTCCCAACACTTGCGGCCCATCTGTACATGGCTGTCAGTTTTTGTGTACAGCTTGGCATTATCGAGCATCTGCGAAACAATACCCTCGTGACAGGAGATGCAATTGTCCTGAATCCGCGTCGCCGCATCATCAGTGATCCGCAAGTTGTAACCATAAGTCTTGAAGGTCATCGCCATAGAGTGGTTATACCCATCTTTGGCTTTAGCCAGATACTTGTTGACAACTGAATCACGTGGCAGGTGGCAGTCAACGCAAGTCGCCCGACCGCGGTGCGAACTGTGCTGCCATGTTGCGTAGTGGGTGTTCATGGTGTGACAGGTGATGCAGACTTCCGGGTCGCTCGACATGTAAGAAAGCATTTTCGATTCGACCACCAGATAGCCGAACATACAGATCACCGCCACAACAGAACAGATGGCCACAACTCTCATAGTGCCTCCTCTTGCCGTTGGCCACAGCTGGAAATGTTGCGCGTTAGAGGAAGAATTGAACCCTTCCCGTTTCCTCGACCAAAACCCATGTAACCTCCTATTCGCATTTTGTGAACGATGCATATCTGTTTAGCGTACTTCCTTCAATAAGCAACCCTTGTGCCAGAAAAAAAGCGTTTCTTTTCAAACACATACGGCTATCGGCATATCTGCTTTGTTACCGTTAAGTAGCATTTCCTTCGCAACCTGTGTTACCGTTCGGTAGCGGTTACGAGGAGTTTCCCATGCAGCTGAAAATAAAGTTCATTATTATGATTGCCCTGGTCACCTGCTGTTCCTACGGCGTGACCTTTTACCGGACCTCAAGCTTCCAGGAAGAACTGGTGGTCCAGCAGGCAACCCGGCAAGCGAAAATGCTCTTTAACCAGATCAAGCTCACCCGCCAATGGGTCGCCGACCACAATGGACTGTTTCTGGTCAAAGAGCCGGGAGTCGAAGCCAACCCCTTCTTGCCGAACGCACAGATTCAGGACAAAAAAGGCAACTGGTTAGTCAAACGCAACCCGGCGATGGTCACCCGTGAACTTTCCGCCTATGCTGCCCGTGAAGGCATGGGCCAGTTCAACGTCACCAGCCTCAACCCGATGAACCCGGACAATACTCCGGACAGGTTTGAGAAAAGCAGCCTGGAACAGTTCAATCAAGGACGGCCAGAAGCAGTGAGCATCGAAAAAGCTGAAAATGCCCATCGCCTGCGCTACATGGCACCACTTGAGGTCGATTCCGGCTGCCTCGAATGCCACAGCGGACAGGGCTACGAAATCGGCGACATCCGTGGCGGCATGAGCGTTTCAATCCCCATCGATTGGGCCTACGTCGAAATCAAACAGAACAATCGCCTGCTGCTGAACATCGCCATCACCACCATCATTATCGTCTCACTCACAATCTTTTTTCTCTTCGATATTCTGGTCGCCAAGCGACTGAAAGATCTCGCCCGACAGATGGACCTGTATCCGGAACGGCGCGAATTCGACGCCGGTGAAGCGAGCGAACAGAACGATGAAATTGGCTCTCTCTCCGGGAATTTCCGCAAACTCTGTAACCGCCTCGAACAATCACAGCAGGAACTGGACACGACCCGCGAGCAGGTTTTTCAGAGTGAAAAACAGGCCGCCCTCGGTCGGCTGGTCGCCGGCATCTCCCACGAAATCAACAACCCCCTCGGGGGTATGCAGAACTGTATCCAAACCATGAAGCGGAGCATGGACAAGCCGGACTTGCTGAATCGCTACATGGAATTGCTCGGTCAAGGGGTTGAGCGAATCAAAGGGACTGTTCAACAGTTGCTCAATATCGGTCGTAAAGAACAGTTGGAGCAGGTCGAGGGGAACGTCGATGCCATGCTCTGTGACTGCCTGGAGCTGACCTGCATTGGTCGCCGTAACATCGAACTGGACATGCAACTGCAAATCGGAAAACCATTGGTGGTCGGCATGGAAGCGTTGCGACAGGTGGTGATCAATCTGGCCGGCAACGCGGTACAGGCGATGGGGGAAACCGGTGGTAAATTGCAGGTTGTCAGCAACGTGGAAAACCAGCAACTTACCATCCGCATCGCCGACAGCGGCCCCGGTATCGAGCCGGAAAATCTGGATAAAATCTTTGAACCGTTCTTCACCACCAAAGAGGTCGGCGAAGGGACCGGGCTCGGCCTGTCGGTCTCCTACTCGCTGATCAAACAGATGGGTGGCGAACTGAGTGTCGGTAACGCTGCTGAAGGCGGAGCGATTTTCACCATCAACGTTCCGCTGCAGAATAACGAAGAAACAGAGGCATAAGATGACCACGAAAATTCTGGTTGCCGAAGATGAAGAGATCATGCGAATCACGGTCATCGACCATCTGCGCAGCCTCGGCTGGCAGGTTGATGAAGCCGCCAGTGGCGACAAAGCATTGGAATTAATCAAGCAGAACAGTTACCAGCTGCTGCTCTCCGATATCCGCATGCCGGGACTCGACGGTGAAACCCTGTTGGCTGAGGTGAAGAATATCGCTCCACATACCGAAGTGGTGATGATGACCGCCCACGGCAGCACCGATACGGCCGTCAATTGCCTGAAAAATGGCGCTGCCGATTACATTCAAAAACCCTTCGATCTTGATGATTTAAGCTTCCGCATCAAGCGGATTCTGGAAATGCAGGCGATCAAAGCGCGCTGCGTTTCGCTGGAACATTGTGACGGTCACCGCCGACCGATCATCGGTAGCAGTGCGGCCATGCAGAAAGTCCTCAGTCTGGTCGGACAGGTTGCTGGTAGCGACTCCTCAGTCTTAATCCAAGGGGAAAGCGGAACCGGCAAAGAGCTGGTCGCCGCAGCCATCCACTTTGAAAGCCGCCGGGCGGAAAAACCGTACGTGCGGATAAACTGCGCAGCAATTCCTGCCGGGCTGATGGAATCGGAATTCTTCGGCCACGAAAAGGGCGCCTTCACCGGAGCGGACAAAACCAGCGTCGGCAAATTCGAGCTGGCCAATCAGGGCACCATTCTGCTCGACGAAATCGGCGACATGCCTCTCGATCTGCAGGTGAAACTGCTGCGGGTATTACAAGAAAAAGAGATTGAGCGAGTTGGCGGAAAACGCCCAATTCCAGTCGATGTGCGGGTGATCTGTTCGACGGCAAAAAAACTGACTGAAGAGGTCGAAAAAGGCACTTTCCGGCAGGACTTGTTTTATCGTCTGCAGGTCATCCCAATTGAGCTGCCAGCACTGCGTGAACGAAACGGCGATATCAGCGAGCTGGCCGATTTCTTTTTACAGGAGTTCGGCCGCGAACGGGGTCTACAATTCGAACTCTCGACCGAAGCGCGACAGGCACTGGAAAGTCACACCTTTCCCGGAAACGTGCGTGAGCTGCGCAACCTGCTGGAACGGGTTTCAGTCCTGGCACCGACAGCAAAAATTCAGCTCTGGGAACTCCCGATCGAACTGCGCGGAACAACCGGAACAACAGAAAAAACCACTGAAATTGAAGAGAACCTCGCTGAAGCAGTGGCAAGTACCGAAAAAAAATGTATCCTGCAAGCGCTGAAAAAAACCGCTGACAACAAAACCGAAGCTGCTGCGATTCTGGGCATCAGCCGAAAAAACCTCTGGGAAAAGATGAAAAGCTACGGCTTGTAATTGATTCTGTGATTTTAAAAAAGGAGAAAAAAATGCTTTACGTCGTTCACTGTTTTGACAAAAAAGACAGTCTGCAAGTGCGAATGGATAACCGCCCCGCCCACGTCGACTACCTGAAAAGCTTCGGCGACAAACTACACGCCGCCGGGCCAACCCTCGATGCCGATGAAAACATGAATGGCTCGGTTGTCATTCTCGATCTCGATTCACTCAGTGCCGCCGAAGATTTTGCCGCCAACGATCCCTACGCCAAGGCCGAGCTCTTCGAAAAGGTTGTTATTCAACCCTGGAAAAAAGTTTTGCCCTAAAAATCTCGGTGTAAACCCTTGCTGAAAATCAAAGAAAATTGCACCGGCTGCGGTAACTGCTTAGCAGCCTGCCCGGTCGGTGCTTTGTCGTTGGAAACCGAAGCTGCGAACGGGCGGGGGCAAAAGAAGGCCATTGTTGCTCGACAGGCTTGCCTGCAGTGTGGAACCTGCATCTGCGCATGTCCTCGGCAAAGCCTGCTGTTGAACCCTACAGACCCGGCCCCCGACAAGGGGAAAAGCTGAACGTCGAAAATTCGTTGGCGGCTTAACAACCCGCTACAAACAGGTCTGAATTCCCCCGTGACGGATGATTTCACCATCGACCTGATAAACCACATCCTCGGCAATATTAGTGGCCAAATCGCCCATCCTCTCCAGATAGCGGGAAATCGACAGATAGTAAACCAGCCCATCGATATAGGTCAGATCGGCTTTGATCGCCTCTTTGACTTTGGCAAAATTCTCCTTGTGCATTTCATCAACATCGTCATCAAGCTGAATCGTTTTGCGCGCCAGATCAGTATCTTTGTCCACCAGTGAATCGAGTGCCATCTTCAGCATCTGCTCGACCAACTCAGCCATCCGCGCAATATCGTAGGGGCACGCAATCTTGATGGCGCCGCTCAGATCGATAGCTCGCTCGGCAATATTCACAGCGAAATCGGCGACCCGCTCCAGGTCATTGTTGATCTTAAGAATTGAGACGATGAAACGCAGGTCGGTCGCAACCGGCTGGTGCAGAGCCAAGACCTTCAAACACTCCTCTTCCAGTTCGATCTCCAGATTATCGATCTGAGCATCACCCCCTTTTACGGTTTCCGCCAGCGCCCGATCACCGGTCAGCAAAGCTTGCACCGCCTGCCGCACCCGCCCCTCGACTTCGGCTCCGAGGGCTAGAAGCCTCTTTTTCAAATCATTCAGTTCCTGCTGCATTAAAACTGCCATCTGCATTTCCTTTCTATTTATCAACCGAATCGGCCGGTGATGTAGTCTTCGGTCTGTTTATTCTGCGGCTTGACGAACAGCTGGTCGGTCAAACCATATTCTATCAGGTTGCCCTCGAAGAGAAAGGCGGTGTTGTCTGAGACCCGCGCCGCCTGCTGCATGTTGTGGGTTACGATGATAATGGTGAAATCCTCACGCAATTCACCGATCAGCTCCTCGACCCGCGCCGTCGATTTTGGATCGAGGGCGCTACAGGGTTCATCCATCAGGATCACTTTCGGGTTGACGGCAATCGCCCGGGCAATACAGAGCCGTTGCATCTGACCGCCGGAAAGCCCCAGCGCGCTGTCGTGCAGGCGATCTTTCACCTCATCCCACAGTGCCGCGCCTTTCAGGCTGGTTTCGACCCGTTCATCAAAGAGGCTCTTGTCCTTTTCCCCGGCGATCCGTAAGCCGTAAATGACATTTTCGTAAATCGACTTGGGGAAGGGGTTCGACTTTTGAAAGACCATTCCCACCTGGCGGCGCAGCTCGATAATATCGGTTCTCTTGTCGTAGATATTCTGCCCATCCAGCAGGACTTTGCCTTCAACCCGGCTGATGTCGATCAGGTCGTTCATCCGGTTAAAACAGCGCAGCAGGGTGCTCTTGCCACAGCCGGAGGGACCGATCAGCGCAGTGACCTGTTTTTCCGGGAAAGCGATATCGACTCCGTGGATCGCCCGCGAGTCACCATAATAAAAGCGCAGGTCTTCGACTTCGAGGACCGGGTTGTCTACCTTAAATTCTGACATAATTATTTGAACTCCTAGAAGGTGCCAAAAGTGTAGCGTTTCTTCATCTTGTTGCGCAGGTGGATCGCGACGCTGCTCATCGTCAGCACGATCAACACCAGCAGCAGGGTGGTGACAAAAACCATCGGCTTGGCCGCCTCAACGTTGGGCGACTGGAAACCGATATCGTAAATGTGGAAGCCGAGGTGCATAAACTTGCGATCGAGGTGGAAAAAGGGAAAGTTCCCATCGATCGGCAGTGCCGGTGCCAACTTGACCACCCCGGTGATCATCAGTGGTGCGACCTCACCGGCGGCACGGGCCATCGCCAGAATCAGGCCGGTCATGATGCCGGGCGAGGCCATCGGCAGCAGGACCCGGTAGAGAGTCTGAAACTTAGTGGCCCCCAGAGCATATGAGCCTTCGCGCATTTCTCGTGGGATAGCACCAAGCGCTTCTTCGGTTGAAACGATCACCACCGGCACGGTCAGCAGCGCCAACGTCAAACTGGCCCAGAGCAGACCACCGGTGCCGAATGTCGGCGTCGGGGCACGCTCGGGGAAGAACAGCATGTCGATGCTATGGCCGATGCCATAAACGAAGAAACCGAGACCGAAGATGCCGTAGACAATCGAGGGAATCCCGGCCAGATTGTTGACCGCGATCCGCACCACCCGCACGACGACGCCTTCTTTGGCGTACTCGCGCAGGTAAACCGCAGCGATCACCCCGAGCGGAAAGGAAAACAGGCTCATCACGAAAATCAGCATCACGGTGCCGAAGATCGCCGGGAACAGACCGCCCTCGGTGTTCGACTCGCGCGGCTCACCGACAAACAGTTCGACCAGTTTATGACCGTAGAAAAACACTTTTTCTCCGGTTGTCATTATGTTTGGCGCATAAACTTGAAAAATATCGACCAGCACAATCTCCTTTTCCTGCCCGGCCGCATCAGCAAAAACTGCTTTCGCATCGCGGGCAGCCGCCAGTCGTTTGGTCGGGGTGTTGATCAGCCCGGAAAATACTGTGTCCAGTTGTGCCT
>CALZLE010000294.1 GCA_945788205.1 uncultured Desulfuromonadales bacterium | reverse complement strand
GTTCAGCACGCGGCTTATTGGGGCGGTTTTGGGTTTACTGGCAATGATAAATTCTTTCATAACCGCGACCTCCTGCTAAATCTTTTTCTCTTCTCCTTTACATGGCTTGCGAAACAGGGGGGACCTGCTGCAATTGTGAAATGAACCTCGTCTTCAATAATATTATCATCAAAAATCTAAGGAGATGTTCAGTATGTTGCACCAACGCGCTCCTCTCCAGCCTAGACGACCAAGTGAATTTATCCACAACCTTTTGCAGGATCAGATAAAGGCGATATGATCATGTACAGCAAGAAAGATCTCTTACCTGGGTTGCCGCGGCGAAGGACAGGGTCGCTTGTGCTTGATCAATTGTTATTTAGAGTAAATCCGAATTGCTGATGTTAAGTATCTTTCTCTCTTTGAGTTTGTCGTATACCTTTCTCGCCCCTTTTGCAGCGGCATCATTACGCTCCTTCTTAGTCAATTCCTTAGTTGTATTTAAATAAAATCTGGCCAACCACTCAACACCATTGCCGACATTACTCCCGGGTGTTGATTGATCGAAATCAACCGCTATCGTTTCATTAGCTCGTTTATTGAACCAGGCTTTTGCAAATACATCACCTAGGAACCCGCGGTTCGGATTTGTCGCCCACAGCCTGAAGGCGATGTCTATCGGTAAATCTTTAATGACCGCGCCAGTTAGTTCGCCAAGCGTTGCATTATTGAGAGAGGTGGCGATGCCTCTTAAGTCGAAATTGAAATCAGGACTATTCCATTCTCCGATACCGGCAAGCGGACCTAGCAAAATTATATTGCCTTTTCGTTCGTTGGACTCATCGTAGTCAGGATCTTTTTCTAAGAACTTTTCCCGATCGCCACCATAGTCCTTTGCCCCTTTCTCGATAACGACCTCGTCCTGCAATCTGATCAACGCAATGGTCAGTTGTCGCAGGAAGGCATTAGGGTCCGACAATAATTCTTTGTAAAGTTTTTGAAAGGTCAAAACCATATCGGCCAATGCCAAATCGGTATGGTTGACATCCACCGTCGCATTGAACTCACGTGTCTGCACCCGTTCGTCTACATTTGCCTGAAGCCTTGCCGACTCGACATAAGCATCAACCAATGACCCTTTGCTGGCAAGAGCCGCCGCCACACTCGCTTGAGAACTTTCTTCCAGACCTTTTTTGGTGGCTTCAGTGAGCAAATCCTTCGCAGGCTTGACAGCATGCTTGAAGACCGCAGTGACAGCCTTATCAGTCGCCTTGACGGCAGACTCTTCGATAAAGTCGGCCATGATTCCATGGGCCATTCCTTTTGTCAGTTTGCCACCAATCACCCCTCCAAATCCGTATCCAAGCACCCCTACTGCTACCTCCAATGCTGCACGGACTGGCTTTGGATCTTGTATTTGAGTATTCTTTTCCCATGAGGTAATTCGAATGCCTTTGAGCTTTTCGATGGAACTGAACAGGCTCACAATTTCTCGCTTCATGCTGCTGCGACCCGCGTTTAACCACTTGCGGCGGGGTCCAGTAAGTAAAATCGGCTCAGCTGGCGTTGTTGTCTTGCTCAGTGGACTTCCACCTTTGTTCCCTTCAGCATCCGATTTACCTGCACTGGCTTGGTCCGCAATGCTTGCATCAGCTTCTTCCTTACTGATGGTCGGCATGACCGGCGTGGTCGTGAATTCAAGAGTCGTTTCACTGCCTCGCGAGGTGGCCAGCTTTGCTTTGATTTCACGACTCGATACAGGTGACCAACCATGAAGGGTAATGCTTCTTGCTAGGCGATAACTCCCCTTTTCTTCATTACCTCCGGTAATTTGATAAACATAGAAGATATTCCCCATATCCGTAGTGAATGGTCCCGCGAAAAATTCGCTTTCAGATAATCCGACTGCTCGCACATGGCCACTATTAAAAAAGATGACCCCCTCAGCAAGTTTCTTGGTAACACGTGCACCCAAAGCGTTTTGGATGACACTATGCTCTTCTTTGTAAAGGCTTTCTAGGCTGCTCAGCTCTTGCGGATTTTTATCATCAGGTACTTGTTGAGCGACTGCATTCGAAGGTACAACTATTCCCTCATTCTTCATTGATGGTTTTGGGTAATTTACACCGCTATCAACTCTCACAGCTTCAACGCCCATCCTATCCGCTTCTCGCTCCAAGTTGGCATCATCATTGATCGCTACACCATTTCGCTGCATCGTGGGCTTTACTCGCCCCTGCATCTGCTGCACCACGTGCCAACCTTCATGGGGGAGATGTTTCTCCTGACCGGGACCCACTTGAATGTCTTGGCCTTGAGTATAGGCTAAGGCATTAATTCGGGCTGGCTTGGGGGAATTTGCATGCACACTTACGCTCGAAAGATCCAGGCCGGAGAGTTGCTCTAATCCGGTTTTTAATGGATCGGGGATTCCAGTACGGTTTGCTGTTGCTTGTTCGTGGTTGTCGTATGGCTGACCGAAGCTGAGCTTAGCGTGGTGTTGTGATGGGCGCAGAATCTGCTGGATCGGTGACTGCGCTCCCGGTAGGAATCTGTGGGCAACCGGCCGGTTCGGTACCTGGCTTATCGAGGCGGTTTTGTGTTTACTGGCAAAGATGAATTCTTTCATAACCGCTACCTCCTGCTATTTCCAGCCTCCGTTAGGAGGAAGGGCGAAAGGCGGATATATTTT
>CALZLE010000293.1 GCA_945788205.1 uncultured Desulfuromonadales bacterium | reverse complement strand
CTTGCCTATGTCGGCCTGGCAATCTGCCTGAATGCTTATGGCGATGACGGCCTGACCCGTGCGGGTATTCTGATGGGTTTTCTGGTCCCGGTTCTGAACCTTTTTGCAATCCTAGCGCTGCTTCTGCCACATAAAAATATGACGACCGATAAACAACCCAACTGGCTCGCACAAGTAGCATTGAACCCGTTGATTATTGCCTCGTTCCTTGGTATTGCCTGGAGCTATTGGCACCTGCCGATCCCGGTGATTCTTGATCGAGCACTCGACATTACCACCGGTCTCACACTGCCACTGGCTCTGCTCGCTATCGGAGGTTCATTTTCGATCGAACGACTCAAAGGTGATCTGCGGATTGCCGGGCTGGCAACAATTGTTAAGCTTGCAATACTCCCCATTTTTGCTGCCCTGCTTTTATTGCTTTTCGATGTTTCTGGCACCGATTTCGGCATTGGCATTCTTCTCGCTGCAACTCCGGCTGCCACCGCGACTTACATTATGGCAGACCAGATGAAGGGTGATGCCGAACTGGCGGGATCTATCGTTATGCTTTCAACTTTGGCTTCGGCAGTCAGCTATACCGTCATTTTGTTATTACTTAAAGGTGCCGGACTCTAAATCAATTGACCTTTCGCACCTTTTAATCGGAGTTATCCTTGAAAGAAGATTATCAACCCTTTGTGCTCGGTTCACGATTCTGTATTCTTCCGCCAAACTTAACAGCACCTCCAGGCGACCACATCAACCTGTCAATGAACCGTGGTGCTTTCGGCTCCGGTGAGCATGAAACTACGCGCAGCTGCCTGGAATTTCTCGAAAGCCAGAAATTTTATGGGCAAGAAAAAATTCTCGACCTAGGCAGCGGCACCGGTATTCTCTCTATTGCTGCACTATTGTTGGGAGCAGGTGAAGCCTGGTGCCTCGACATTGAGGCAGATGCGGTCAAAAGTTGCGAAGAAAACTGTAAACTGAACAGTGTAAACGAAAAAGTTACCCATGTTTGCGGAACTCTGGATACGCTTAAAGAGGGAGATTTCGACCTGATTTTGGCGAACATTTACGGTGACATCTTACTCGACGTGGCGAGTGAGTTGGTTGCCAAGGCAAAACCGGGGACCATACTGCTGCTCTCCGGTATTCTCTGGGAATATAATTCTGATATCCGCCGTAAGTATCAACAGCTCGGTTGTGAATTGATCAGAAGTCGCATATTGGAAGATTTCAGCACCGTCATTCTGAAGAAAACCTGAGAAGACAGCTCAGGCTGGTTGCGACGTTTCTTGGTTCGGCCAGAACAGTGTCCGGTTGCGCCCTTCTGCTTTCGCCTGATAAAGCGCCTGATCCGCGTAACTGACTAGCTTTTCAATGCTTTCCGCATCCTGTGGGAATGCTGCAATCCCGAGAGAAATTGTCACGGGGACGGCGGTGGTACCAAATTGCAATTCAAGGTCGCTCACCAGTGCTCGCAATCGTTCGGCAACCTTCCAAGCCCCTTCGCGATCACTGTCCTCTAATAATATTGCAAACTCCTCTCCACCAATACGAGCGGCTAAATCGTTCGTCCGAACAACACAGACAAACAATTTAGCGATCTGCTGTAAAACCACATCGCCAAACGGGTGACCGAAACGATCATTGATCCGTTTAAAATGATCGATATCGCAAAGAATCAGATACAGAGAACCGGGCCGCCGTCGAGCTCGATCAAGCATCGCTTCAAAACCGCATTGGTAGGCACGCCGATTGGCGATGCCGGTTAATGTGTCGGTGGTCGCCATACGGTTAATCTGTTCATGCGAATTCGCCAGCTGTATTTTAACCACCACCTGTGTTGCGACCAGTTCCAGCATTTCCCGACACGTCAGGGTAAACATGTCGGCCTGCTTTGCAGCAACAGTCATCGCTCCAATGATCGGGCCATCTTCCTGTTGCAACGGAACGACCATCAACGAGCGGTAATCAGCAAACAAATGGGCGGAACTGAAAACTGGCGAAGTGCCGTGATAATCGGCGTTATCTGGCAAGGTGCGTCGATATTTAATAACTTGCCCAACTAATCCCTGCTCAATAGGAAAACTCTGCTCGGCCAGTTTTTCGGCATTGTCTCCCTGAACGTAACAGATGCGATGATGTTCAGCTTCAGCCAGACTGATCGCAATAAAATCGGCGGGGACAACTGTTTTAATCGCGGCTGCAGTGGCAGAAAAAGTAGATTCCAACCCTAAAGCAGCATTCAGCTTTCGCAACCCATCAAATGCCCGCCGATAAGCGTGGCGCTCACGATCATAAACAAACAATTGCCTGGCCATTGCAACATCAGCAGTTAATTGCTCAGCCGCTTCGTTAATCAGCTGACGTTCGTAATCGTTCCAAACTTCTTTACTGGCACGATCGACACAAAGCAGACCCACTCCATCCTGCTGACAGCCAGAGGAAGCAGAGACAAGTAATTTGACGGCCATAAAACTACCGACCTGATCGTGGTTTTCATAGTAGGGAATTGCTGTTGAAAATTCATTAACTGGAGCCAGAATCAGCTCATCCCGCTCTTTAAGCACACCGGTTACGCCGACACCACATTTGAATGGACCGACCACGAGTTGCTCAAATTGACTGACAAAAGTATAGATAGAAAGCTCGTCAATTGCCGGACCGGACCAAAGAATAACGGCCGAATTCAACTGGAGAACCTGTTGCAACATCAAAAGTTGTCGTTGGCAACTGGTGTGCAATTGACGCAGTATCTTCTGCCGATTTGGAACAGCGACCCCGCTGCTGTGTTCACAAGCAAAAGGGAGCTCAGCAGAGTGATCTTCTATCAGCGAAGGAGAATCCGATTTCGGGTGTGTTCCAAACCAACCTGGTAACCAGCTTTTCATTTACTTGTCCTTACAACAATAAAAACAATCAGCCAAACAGTCGCATTTACCCTAGCATATCAGTTAAAGGAGCAAAAAAAACGGGCGGATCCGAAGACCCGCCCGTTTTCATTTTTCATAACACGTCAATTAAACCAGCGACTTAAGATACTCGCGGTTCAGTGTTGCAATAAACTTGACGTTGATCCCTTTCGGGCATGCTTCTTGACACTCGTAGTGATTCGTACAGTTACCGAATCCCTCGTCGAGCAATGCTTCGGTCATATTCTTAACCCGCGCCTTGGCTTCGCCTTCACCCTGCGGAAGAACCGCAAGCTGAGCAACCTTGGCACTGGTAAAGAGCATTGCCGAACTGTTCGGGCAGGAAGCGACACAAGCACCGCAACCAATACACTCAGCAGCGTCCATTGCGTAATCAGCAACCGGCTTCGGAATCAGCAGAGCATTACCGTCGGCAACACCACCAGTGTGACAGGAGGTGTATCCACCAGCCTGCATGATTACTTCAAGAGAGTTCCGATCAACGATCAAATCTTTGTGGATCGGGAACGCTTTAGCACGCCACGGCTCGATGAAAATCTCATCGCCGTCGTCAAAGGAACGCATGTGCAACTGACACACGGTGGTGCGATCCTGGCCGCCGTGCGGCTTGCCATTGATAACCTGCGAACACATACCACAGATACCTTCGCGGCAGTCGTGATCGAAAGCGATCGGGTCTTTGCCAGTTTTGATCAGATCCTCGTTTACATCGTCGAGCATTTCGAGGAAAGATTGATCTTCACTGACATTTTTGGCTTGATAGGTTTCAAGCTGTCCTTTAGCCTCTGGCCCCTTCTGGCGCCATACATGCAATGTCAGGTTCATTATTTGTAACTCCTCACGGCAAGTTTGACGTTTTCGAACTTCAGGGGCTCTTTGTGCAGTTCAGGCTCATTGCCTACACCCTTGAATTCCCAAGCTCCAACGTAACAGAAGTTCTCATCGTCACGCATCGCTTCGCCATCATCAGTCTGGTGCTCAGTCCGGAAGTGACCACCGCAAGACTCTTCGCGATGCAGGGCATCTTTAGCGAAGACTTCGGCGAACTCAAGGAAGTCAGCCAAACGGCCGGCATTCTCAAGCTGCTGGTTAAGCTCACCAGCTTCACCAGTAACGTTGACGTTGTTCCAGAACTCGTCACGAATCTCCGGAATCCGCTTGAGGGCATTTTTGAGGCTGGCATCATTACGTGCCATACCAGCATCTTCCCACATGACCGAACCGAGTTCACGGTGCAGTTCACTGACGGTCTTCTTACCTTTGATGTTGAGCAGCTTGTTAACCGATGCGTCAACTTCGTCAATCGACTGCTGGAAGGCAGGATGATCATCTTTAACAGTGGCTGGAGTGATACCGGCCAAGTAACCAGCGATGGTGTAAGGAATGACGAAGTAACCATCAGCCAGACCCTGCATCAGTGCCGAAGCACCGAGACGGTTGGCGCCGTGAACCGAGAAATTCGCTTCACCGAGGACAAACAGACCAGGAACGTTACTCATGCAGTTGTAATCAACCCAGAGACCGCCCATTGAGTAGTGCGGTGCCGGGTAGATACGCATCGGCTGCTTGTAGGCGTTCTCGTCAGTGATCTTCTCATACATTTCGAACAGGTTACCGTAACGCTCAGCGATGGTATCTTCGCCAACACGATCGATAGCAGTCTGGTAATCGAGGTAAACACCGCGCTTGCCAGGTCCAACGCCACGCTCGTCGTCACACTGCTCTTTCGCCGCACGAGAAGCGATATCCCGCGGAGCCAAGTTACCGAAGGAGGGGTACTTCCGCTCCAAGTAGTAGTCACGATCCTCTTCTGGGATCGCACCTGCCGGCTTCTCACAGTCTTCTGCTTTTTTCGGAACCCAGCAACGACCATCGTTACGCAGAGATTCGGACATCAGAGTCAGTTTCGACTGCTTGTCACCATGCTGCGGAATACAGGTCGGGTGGATCTGGGTGTAACATGGGTTTGCAAAGAGAGCGCCTATTTTGGCGGCTTTCCATGCTGCAGACACACTACAACCCATGGCAT
>CALZLE010000292.1 GCA_945788205.1 uncultured Desulfuromonadales bacterium | reverse complement strand
TTCGCCCGCTCCCTGATGAACGCGGCGATCTTGGGATTCTATTATGGCATCTGGGGCACGCTGGCCTATGCGTTCTATTATTTTTCATTTCTGACCGGGGGAAAGATCGTTGACAGCCTGCGTTATGAGCATGGCTTCAACAGCGTGCAGGATTTTCTGCGTGCCCGGTTCGGAGGATGGGGAACCGGTTGCTATAATTTCGTTATCGGCATTCGATTGATCAGTGAGGTATTTGCCAACCTGTTGGTCATCGGCATTCTTTTCGGAATCGCCGGCAGCCAGGCATATACACTCACAATCATAGGATTTTCTGCGATCACTTTATTCTACTCTATGGTTGGCGGCCTACGTGCCTCGTTGCGTACCGACGTTTTTCAGTTGGTGGTTTTCCTCGGCACCTTGCTCCTCCTGATTGCATTGGTGGCGGGTAGTCAGAGTGTCCACCTGCACGACCTCTGGTTCAAGCCGTTTGTCTTCGACCAACCCGGGCCAATTCTGATGCTGGTCGCACTGTTGCAGGTCTGGAGTTACCCGATGCACGACCCGGTGATGATGGATCGTGGTTTTCTGGCGGATCGGGACACAACCCGAAAAAGTTTTCTGCATGCCGCCTGGATCAGCATCACCTGCATCATCGCCTTCGGTTGCCTCGGAGTTCTGGCTGGGGCGCATGCCGTGCAGGGGACCTCGATGAACGAGACTCTGATGCAACTCCTTGGAACGGTGCCGATGCTGCTGTTTAACGCGGCACTGGTGATTTCTGCCATGTCAACATTGGACAGCACCCTATCGAGTTCCGCTAAGTTGCTGGCAGTCGATATGCGGGTCATGAAAATGAATTTGCGCAACGGCAGGACGGTGATGGCCACTTTCATGCTTGCTGGGTTGCTGCTGGTTTTCTGGGGCAACAAGGACCTCTTCAGCGCGGTCGCCGTCAGCGGAACCGCATCTCTCTACCTGGCCCCGGTGATCTTCTTCTCGCTTTGGGGTAAACGCCGGGACATCCCGGTCTGGAGCTACCTGCTCAGCTTTATTCTGGCGCTTGCAGCGGCAATTCTGTACTTCACCGAATCGAGCGGCTACAGTCAGCTGCTTGGCGATGCCCATAAATACACAAAACTCCTTTACCTGACTATTGCCGTCATGGGATTGGGGTGTCTTGGTTTCTGGGTGGGGGGTAGACGCGGAGCGCGGGCAGCTAGCGAAGGATGAATAAAATGGATACTCGACAGACTTTAGATCTTGGTGACCTTCGCGGGCCCGTCCTGATTTTTGGTGGCCCATACAGCAATCTGGCCGCGACCCATGCCATGCGTGCGCGAGCCGATGAGCTTGGCATTCCACCGGAACGAATCATCTGTACCGGGGATGTCGTGGCTTATTGTGCAGAACCTGAGGAGACGATTGCCCTGGTCCGCGACTGGGGAATACCGGTTGTCTTGGGAAACTGTGAAGAATCGCTTGGTTTGGCGTCATCAGATTGTGGTTGTGGATTCGATGAGGGAACCACCTGTTCCCTTTTGTCAGTCGATTGGTATCATTTCGCCAATGAACGGATGTCAGAAGATGACCGGGCCTGGATGCGGACCTTGCCTAAAGCCATACGGTTCACGTTGAACGGCAAGAGTATTCTGGTTGTGCATGGCGGCGTTGAACAAATCAACCGTTTCATTTTTCCTTCGACAGCGGCAGTCATAAAGCAGGCAGAGCTCGACCTTGCTGGCACCGATATCTTGGTGGGTGGGCATAGCGGTATCCCCTCGGGTGTAAGGACTGGTAATAGAGCCTGGCTCAATGCGGGAGCCATAGGGATGCCTGCAAATGATGGCACGACAGATGGCTGGTATCTTATTCTCAGCACTGAAAAAGAAAGATTACGCTGTCTGTGGCAGAGGTTGAGCTATTCAGCAACGAGCACAGTTAAAAAAATGCGCGCAGTCGGTATGACAGGAAATTACACTGATTGTCTTGCCACCGGCCTATGGCCGAGCATGGATGTATTGCCGGATGCAGACCGAGAGAAAAGAGGACAAGCTCTTACGATAGAGGACATCTTCTGTTAAAGAACTTCTCCAAATCAGTTCTTTTTGGAACGAGGTACGATCTGATTCTATATTTTTGTGTAAATTGCCACTAGGCCAACCACCTTTTGCCTCCTTACTGCATCCAATTCTATTTTCTTCAATTTTGAGGTGACAGCTATCCAGTGATCTCTCCGCATTTCCCCTTTCAAGGCAACTTGCCGTAAAATCCCAGATGATGATTTCAAAAATCACAAAATCACTTTTGGAAAAGAACCTCCGGCCAGATCGAGCGATTTGCAAAAATAGTGCTTTTGCAAAATCCTTAGCGTACGATTTCGTTCCGCAGGGCTTCAAGCCAATGACCTGTCAATTTTTCAGACAGGTCATTGGAGTTTAATGGTGGCAAACTTTCAGATCAAGGTGCTCAGTAGAACTACAGGCTTGAAGGATGCCGATAAAGTTTTTCAGGGTTGGATTCCCGCTGGGGCCTAGCATACGCCGGATACTCTTCTCATCCTTCTGGAGCTGATCGGCAACGGCGGCAAAAGCTTCCGTGGCATTGAGATAGTCTTTGATCAGGCTCTTTCCGGTGTTAATGTCGCCTTCCAGAAGAGCATTGGTCGCCTCTATAATCAGCTCTTCACGGAATTCTTTATCGGCCTTAGCTCTGGCCATAACAGTTTGTCTGAATTGTTTTGTCAGGGGCATAGCAATCTCCCTTCTATTCTTTCTTGCGTTTCTTGTAGTCTTTCCAGCGATCTTTTGCCGTGGCGATATCGGTCTGCTGCCGTTTCTTTATTCCACCAGCAAGCAGGATCACCAAGGTTATCCCGTCATACCCGAAATAGATTCGGTAGCCAGGTCCGAAGTCGATCTTGTATTCATTGATTCCGGAGCCCAGCGCTTTGACGTTGGAGGTGTTGCCGTTTTCCAGTCTGGCGAGAGCGGTTGTTACTTTCGCCGCAGCCCGCGCATTCAATTTCAAGAACCACGTCTCGAACGGGCTCTTGCCCTCCTCGGTTAGATATTCCTCGATCCTCATTTCATCTCCCAACAGTGGATACATAAATGTTACCACTGTACAGGATGTTGTTCCAGTTAATTTTTCAGGCTGATATCAGTCAAAAATGGAGGGTAAATAAAACGAGGGTTTTCTTAACCATTACGGCGGCTGGTTGAAAAGTTAGCAAAAATGCTCGAAAAAAGTAAACTTACTCGGTAAACAAATGTATGGTAAGTTATTTTCATAAATTTCGAGTTTCTTTGCTCCTTAACAATATGAAGTGCAGAATTCGGGAAAAATCGTACGCTAAGCTTAAAAGCAGTGACCCGGTAGCTGCGATAAGTGCCAACTTTTGATTACAGGGAAGTAAAATGCTGATTGGCTATG
>CALZLE010000291.1 GCA_945788205.1 uncultured Desulfuromonadales bacterium | reverse complement strand
GTTTTTATCGGTACGTTGAGGGCAACGAAAGGGCCGCAGGTCGTTATTGAGGCTGTAAAAAAAATCAATCTTAAGTTGCCTGTTGAGTTGTTCATATGGGGGGCTGAGGCTGGGGGCGGTTTTCTTCAGGAATTGAAGTTAAAATCGTCAGGAGACAAAAGAATCCATTTCTGTGGGACGTTTCCGCAGGACAAATTTTCCGATATTTTAATGGATGCAGACGTTGTCGTGATTCCGTCACTCTGGTATGAAAATACCCCTCTGACGGCACTTTCTGTGTTGGCTGGTCGCAGGCTTTTGATCGTGTCAGATTTAGGCGGGTTGAGTTCTTTGGTGGACGATGGCAGGACAGGTTTCGTTTTTCCTCCAGGAGATACCGATGCGCTTGTTGGTATCTTGGAACGTTTGGTCACCGACAGGAATCTCTTGGAGGCCATTGCTGGCAACGCACCACCACCTTCCAGTGTCTCTGATTATGTACATGAATTGCTTGAAGGTTACTTCAAGCCTTAGGACGGTAATTAATGTGAAATGTCTTGTTTTGGGAGGAGGGGGCTTTCTAGGGTCCCATCTGAGCGATACGTTGTTGGCATTAGGACACAGTGTACGTATCTTTGATCGCCCTAACCTAGAACGTTACCGTCAACCCCATTTAGATGACAGACTGGAGTGGCAGGACGGTGATTTTGTTAATCGTGAAGACCTTGAATTGTCATTGCGTAATTGTGATATTGTTTTTCACCTAATTTCCACGACTTTGCCGAAATCGTCTAACGAAAATCCGATTTATGATATCGAAACAAACCTTGTTGGAACGTTAAATCTTCTGAGCCTTGCCCATGCTGCAAGAGTAAAGAAAGTTATTTTTCTTTCCTCCGGCGGCACGGTCTACGGTATTCCCGAAACACATCCTATTGCTGAAATACATCCTACCAACCCTCTGTGTTCTTATGGGATCACCAAGCTGGCCTTAGAAAAATATTTACATCTTTACCATGCCCTGTATGACCTTGACTACTGTGTCTTGAGGCTGGCTAATCCTTTTGGGGAAAGACAGAGGTCAACAGGTACCCAAGGCGCAATAGCAGTTTTTCTCGACAAAGCTTTAAGGGGCGAGACGATTGAAATATGGGGTGATGGTAGTGTTGTACGAGATTATATCTATGTTCACAATGTCGTCGATGCCATGATTAAAACAATGGACTTTGTAGGAGATCAGCGTCTTTTCAATATAGGCAGTGGTGTAGGGCAGAGTCTGAACGAAATACTTGATGAGATAGAGCTCTTGCTTGGATGCCAAGTTGAGCGTAAATACACTTCGGGTCGATCGCTAGATGTCCCAAGTAATGTTCTTGATATCGATCATGCTGAGTGTTTTCTTCAGTGGAAACCTGACATTAGTTTCAGGCAGGGGCTCAAAAAAACTTTTGAATGGATGAAAAAGAGTTACGAAAGTTGATATATGTCCGTGATCAGAAAATCATTATCTATTCAAGTAATGACCGTCGATGTCCTGATGGCTGCCTATAGTGGTAATGACCTCCTCCCGGAAAATCGACAAGCTAAAACTAGAGGTTTTGGGCGAGGCTTAATAACGTTTGGCTGACAGGCACAGGTGGCGTTGTGCGAGGGGATAGAGCGAACCTGTCGTTAGTTTATTGCTCTTAACGAACAGGTTATTAATCTAACTTTGTCTTTTTGTAGGTTGAGGTATTTTCTAGGAGATGAGTTACTGTGCCCCTATCTAAAAGCAGGATTGATTTAATAGCGGTAGTCATTGTTAATTGGAATTCTGGCGATTGGTTGAGAAGATGTTTGAGAGGTCTTGCAGCTCAGACGATACTGCCTGAAAGGGTTCTGCTGGTCGATAACTATAGCAATGATTCCTCTTTGGATGGTATTGAAGCAATCCTGCCGACAGTTGAAATTATCCGAGAATCAGAGAATCTTGGGTTCGCAAAGGGCAACAATATTGCGCTAAAGTCCATTGAAGGTACTAAGTGGACTGTCTTATTGAACCCGGATGCTATCCCCGAACCGGATTGGCTGGAGAACTTGATCAAGGCATCACAAGCCCATCCAGACTACAATTTTTTTGCTTGTAAAATGCTCGACGCTGCTGATCATGCGCGACTTGACGGTACTGGTGATGCCTATCATTCTAGCGGACGTGCTTGGCGTCAGGGATTTGGCGGTGATTCACAAATAGAGGGGGAACTCACCAAGGAATGTTTTTCACCATGTGCGGCGGCTGCTATGTACAGAACTGATATTTTAAGGCAGGTTGGTGGATTCGATGAGCGCTTCTTCTGTTATTATGAGGATGTAGACTTAGGTTTTCGTTTGCGATTGTTGGGACATCGCTGTTTGTATGTGCCTGATGCTGTTGTACAGCATGCAGGCTCGGCAACAACATCAAAAAGAAGTGATTTCTCGGTTTACTATGGCCACAGAAACATGGTTTGGACTTATTTTAAAAACATGCCATGGCCATTATTCTGGATTTACCTGCCCCAGCATATACTGATGAATGTCGTTGCAGTTCTTTTGTTGTCTTTGCGTGGTCAAGGCCAAGTTGTTTTTCGGGCGAAATATGATGCTGTTAAGGGCTTTTTCCCTGTATTGAGACATCGAAAGAACGTTCAAGAGACCCGCAAAATTACTTCGTTAGAACTTTGGCGTGTTATGGCTAAAGGTATACGTCCATTACTGAGAAAATGTTAAATTGAAGGTTGCATTGGGGTGGAGATGAAGACCTTTTCTGTTGTTTTAGTGAGTTACCATACCGGAGCAATTCTCTTTGAATCTATTGCTTCTGTTTTGAGTCAAAAAAATATTACCCAATTGATAGTTGTTGATAATGGTAATCCTTCTCCTATTGTAAAGTCTTTACGAAATAGATTCTATGGTAATAAGGTTTTTCAAATTCTCTCAGGACATGGAAATGTTGGTTTTGCAAGAGGCTGTAACCTCGGCGCTGAGCAGGCCACTGGTGATATTTTGCTTTTCCTGAACCC
>CALZLE010000290.1 GCA_945788205.1 uncultured Desulfuromonadales bacterium | reverse complement strand
TGCACAATTTTGAAAAAATCGGTGATCACACATTCAATGTTTCAGAGGCGCTTCTCGGGGGGAAATAAGTGTACGCAGCAATTGATGTTGGCAGCAATACTGTGCGGATGTTGATTGGGCGCTGTACTGCAACGGGCATTAAGTCAGAGGTGTATCGGCAAAGAATCACCCGCTTGGGTGGTAATTATGTTGAGGGGACAGGTCTTGCTCTGGAGAGTTTAGAGCGGACTCTGGCTGCATTTTCTGACTACGTGGATATTCTGAAAGAAATGAAGGTTGAAAAGGTTCGCGCGGTCGGCACAGCTGCCTTAAGGCGTGCCGAGAACTCTCAACATCTCATCAACCTGGTTAAGTTAAAGACCAGAATGCGCCTGGAAATAATCAACGGCCGAGAAGAGGCTCGGCTGAGCTCAGCTGGAGTCTTATCGGTCATCGACCCCTGTCCGGAAACATCTCTCATCATCGACATTGGCGGCGGAAGCACTGAAATTGTCTTTTATGACAAACAACGGATGCTATTCACGCACAGCTATCCGCTTGGAGTTGTGCAGCTCTGTGAAGAGTTTCCAGAGAGAGAACATCGTGTTGCTTTTATCAAAGACATGGTCGTTAAGTTTTCTGCCGATCTTCTTTATGCTGGCATCACTCCCGAACAATTAGATCGAACCGAGTTGATCGGCACGGCAGGGACAATCACAACACTGGCAGCAATGAACCTGAAAATGACAACGTATAATCCCGCGCACATCAACAACCATCCGCTTAAGTTGGACTGGCTAGTGAAGATACAGGACAAATTGCGTCGAATGTCGGTGCAAGAGCGAGAGAAAATGCCCGGATTAGAGCAGGGCAGAGGAGATCTGATCATCCCAGGTTTAGAGTTGTTGCTTGCTCTCATTCACTACTTCAAAAAAGAGTCGATACTGGTCGCCGATGCTGGCCTGCTTGAAGGAATTCTGCTCGATTTTTGCGACGACTGATCTGATTGACAGATACTTCTCAATTGCCTATTATTCGGTCTCGCTTTACCTATATTTCAAGCCAATAAAATTACAAGGACTGTTATGCAGAAAGTTATTCTCTCTGGCAATGAAGCCATCGCTCGAGGTGCGTATGAAGCCGGTGTGTTAGTTGCTTCAGCGTACCCGGGAACTCCAAGCACAGAAATCCTGGAAAACACCACTCAGTATAAAGAGATCGACGCATCCTGGGCACCGAACGAAAAGGTCGCTTTAGAAGTCGGCATCGGCTCCTGTTTTGGTGGTGCTCGTTCACTCGTCACCATGAAGCACGTCGGTGTCAATGTTGCCGCAGATCCGCTGTTTACCCTGTCGTACACTGGTGTACGTGGTGGTTTGGTGCTGGTTGTTGCCGATGACCCGGAACTACACTCATCGCAGAACGAGCAGGATAGCCGTAATTACGCCAAGTTTTCCAAAGTTCCGATGTTCGAGCCTGCGGACAGTCAGGAAGCTCTCGAGTTTACCAAGCTTGGTTTTGATGCCAGTGAGCAGTTCGATACACCGATCTTCCTGCGTAGTACGACACGAATTTCTCATTCAAAGTCGATAGTCACTTTAGGAGACCGTAAGCAGGATCTTCCTGCTCCGAGCCTAGAGCGCAACGCCGCTAAACTGGTTATGCTGCCGGGCAACGCCCGTAAGCGTCACTACGACGTCGAACAACGCTTGCTCGATATGGAAGACTGGGCCTGCAACCAATCGTTCAATCGAATCGAGAAGGGTACCGGTAAAGTTGGCGTGATTACCGCCGGCGTTTCCTACCAGTATGTCAAAGAAGTGATGCCGGACGCTGACGTTTTGAAGATCGGCTTGGTCTATCCACTGCCGAAGCAGATGATTCGCGATTTCGCTGCCAACTACGAAACACTTTACGTTGTTGAAGAACTCGATCCCTTCATTGAAGAACAAGTTAAGGCGATGGGTATTAACGTCATTGGCAAAGAGAAGATTTCGATCTGCGGCGAACTGACCCCTGGCCGTTTGCAGCAAGGCCTGTTCGACAAGGCAGCCCCAACAGAAGACAACTCTCCGGAGCTGCCGCCACGGCCACCAAACATGTGTCCCGGCTGCCCGCACCGTGGAGTTTTTATGGAGCTGAACCGCGCCAAAGCCTACGTCACCGGTGATATCGGCTGCTACACTCTCGGCTTTTTGCCGCCACTTTCGGCAATGGATACATGTGTCTGTATGGGTGCCAGTATCGGTAATGCGACCGGTATCAGCAAGGTCCTTTCTGAAGAAGATCAGCGTAAGGTCGTTGCCGTTATCGGCGATTCCACATTTCTTCACACCGGCATCAACGGTTTGATGGATATGGTTTACAACCAGTCGGCATCAACGGTCATCATTCTCGACAACCGTATCACCGCTATGACCGGCAGGCAGGAGAATCCGACCTCGGGATACATGTTGAATGACCTGGAAACCTACCGGATCGATATGGAACAGCTCTGTAAGGTGGTTGGTGTCAAACACGTTAAAATACTCGACCCTTACGACATAAAGTTGACCCGCAAGACGATCCGCGAAGAGATGGCCAGAACCGAGACATCGGTGATTATCACCACCCGACCTTGTATGCTGGTCCCGCGCGACAACATGGATAAGCGGATGCCGTTGTACGTTGAGCACGACAAATGCACCGGTTGTAAAGCGTGTCTACGTCTCGGTTGTCCGGCAATCACATGGGATGAAGAGAACAAGAAATCGAACATCGATAAAATTATCTGTGTTGGCTGCAAAGTCTGTCAGCAGACCTGTGGATTTGATGCATTTCTGGAGTGTGAATAATCATGAGTGATGTAAAAAATATTCTGCTGGCCGGTGTTGGTGGGCAGGGAATTCTGCTGGCCAGTGAAGTTTTATCCGAAGTTATGATGATGGACGGCAAAGATGTCAAAAAGAATGAAATCCACGGCATGTCACAGCGCGGCGGCAGTGTAACCTCACATGTTCGTTACGGTGAAAAAGTCTATTCTTCGATTATCCCCGAAGGAGAGGTCGATATCCTGTTCAGTTTTGAACTGCTGGAAACTTGTCGTTACTTGCCACTTCTACGTGAAAACGGACAAGTTATTGTCAACAACCTGAAAATCGCACCGCCTTCAGTCGCACTCGGCAAGCAAGCTTATCCAGAGAACCTGACTGAGGAAATTTCCAAACAGTTCCCGGCAACTACAGTTGTAAACGGGCTTGATCTGGCTTTGGAAGCGGGGAACCCCAAAACGGTCAACACTGTATTGCTCGGCGCACTTTCAATAATGCTAGACGTCGACTATGAGCTCTGGATTAAGGCATTGAATAAAATGGTTCCGGCACGTTTGTTGGACATCAATCTGAAGGCATTTGAGCTTGGCAGAAACGCGAACTAAACCGCGCACTCTGTTATCGGGAGGTCCCAGATGATCTGGAATGATGAATTTGAAACTTTGCCGCGTGAAGCAATTGAGTCGCTACAACTAAAGCGTTTGCAGCAAACCGTTGAGCGTGTCTATGCGACGGTGCCGTTCTATAAAGAGTCTTTTGAAAAAGCGAATCTGGTGCCTGCCGACATCAAGAGCCTCAAAGATCTGCGTCGCCTTCCTTTCACTCTCAAACAGGATATGCGTGACAGTTATCCATACGGCTTGTTCACAGTGCCATTGGAGCAGATTGTCCGCATTCATGCCTCTTCCGGGACCACCGGCAAACCGACGGTGGTCGGCTACACGCGGCGCGATATCGACACCTGGACTGAACTGATGGCACGCTCTTTTGTTGCTGCTGGTGCGCACAAAGGCGACGTCATTCATAATGCTTATGGCTACGGTCTATTTACTGGCGGCCTCGGCGCCCACTACGGCGCTGAAAGGGTCGGGGCATCCGTTATTCCGATGTCTGGCGGCAACACCAAAAAACAGCTCATGATCATGCAGGATTTCGGTTCCACTGTGCTCACCTGCACCCCATCGTACAGCCTGTTCTTGGCTGAGGTTGCGGCTGAAGAGGGGATCGATATCCGTGGCTTAAAACTGAAGGTTGGCATTCTTGGCGCTGAACCTTGGAGCGAGAAGATGCGTCAGGAGATTGAAGAAAAGCTGAATATCAAAGCTATTGATATCTACGGCTTATCGGAAATTCTCGGACCTGGCGTTGGCATCGAATGTATCGAAGCCCAAAACGGGCTGCATATCTGGGAAGATCACTTTATTCCAGAGATCATCGATCCAGACAGCGGTGAAGTCCTGCCGGATGGCGAAAAAGGTGAACTGGTCATAACCACGATCACCAAAGAGGGGATTCCGTTGATCCGCTATCGGACTCGCGACATCACCCGATTGCTCAAAGAACCTTGCATCTGTGGACGAACCCACGCACGGATTGAACGTCTCAGCGGTCGTAGCGACGATATGCTGATTATCCGTGGAGTCAATGTCTTCCCCAGCCAGATTGAATCGGTGTTGTTTAACATCGAAGGGGTAGAGCCTCACTATCAACTGATCGTTGAGCGTGACGGCAACCTCGACACTCTGGAAGTTCAGGTTGAAGTCAACGAGCAAACTTTTTCTGATGAAATCAAAGAGCTGCAAGGCTTGACGAATAAAATCAGAAAAGATATCAAAGACTTGCTCGGTGTTACCTGCAAAGTCCGACTCGTAGAACCGAAGACTATCACCCGCAGTGAAGGCAAAGCTCAGCGGGTTATTGATAACCGTCCAAAAGCTTCCTAACGAAAAGGGGACAGACAATGAAAGTTGAACAAATTTCGATTTTTATTGAAAACAAATCGGGCCGGTTGGCCGAAGTTTCTGGTGTCCTCGGGGATGCCGGAGTTAATATTCGTGCTCTTTCTCTTGCTGATACTTCCGATTTCGGTATTTTGCGTTTAATCGTTAACGATACCGACAAAGCATTCAAGGTGCTAAGGGAGCAGAATTTCACCGTCAACAAAACTGAGGTCATTGGTGTTGAAGTTCCCGACAGTCCTGGCGGGCTTTCCTCGATCCTGCAAATTCTCGATAAGAATGATGTCAACGTCGAGTACATGTATGCATTCGTTGAACGCTCTGGAGACAATGCGGTTATTATCTTCCGCTTTGACAATATTGATGAAGCGATAACGGTCTTGATGAACAATGGTATCAAGATCATTGAAGGCAGCAAGCTGACATCAATATAGTCAATAGATTAGCTACTTAAGAATACATATTTGACTGGATAGTTTAACTTATGGATCGTCAAGCAGGCATATGGAATGCCGCCGCAGAGTGCATGCCGCGCGAAGAATTACTACAACTTCAATTGCAGAGGTTACAGCAGACTTTGCACAGAGTTGCGGATAAAGTTCCCTGTTATCAGAACAAGTTCAAAGAAAGCGGGTTTAACC